>JBEDAU010000112.1:0-2794 GCA_041177605.1 Cyanobacteriota bacterium
GAGAGCGATGCCCGCCGCCAGCCTGCCGATCACGCCCGTTCTCGCGGCCCAGCTGGCGGCCTGGCTGGCTGAAGACATCGGCCGCGGCGACCTGACGGCCCCTGCCCTGGGGGGCCGCAGCGGCCGCGCCCAGTGGATCGCCAAGGCGGCGGGAGTGTTCTGCGGCGGCGTGCTGGTGGAGCCGCTGTTTCGGCAGCTGGATCCGGCCGTGGGCGTGCGGCTGCTGGTGGCCGATGGGGAGGCGGTGCAGCCGGGCCAGTGCCTGCTGGAGCTGGAGGGAGCCGCGGCCGCCCTGGTGGCCGGCGAGCGCACCGCCCTCAACCTGGCTATGCGCCTGAGCGGCATCGCCACGGCCACGGCCGGATCCAGCTGCCGAAACAGCGGCTCCACCAGCACGCCGCCGCAGAACACTCCCGCCGCCTTGGCGATCCACTGGGCGCGGCCGCTGCGGCCCACCAGGGCAGGGGCCGTCAGGTCGCCACGGCCGATGTCTTCGGCCAGCCAGGCCGCCAGCTGAGCCGCGAGCACGGGCGTGATCGGCAGGCTGGCGGCGCGCATCAATCCCGAACAGCAGTGCTCCATCATCCGCCCGTCAGGCGCCCGGTGGGAGCCATCACCGCGGGCGCTGCAGCAGCACCGGCACGCAGGAATGGTGGGAGGAGCACCAGGGCCCAGCACCGGGCCTCCGCCTTCACCACACCGCGGCAGCGATCTTCCAGAAAGGGACGGTCCCGCCACGGGGCGCCGTCTGGCGGCGGGCGGCAGCGTTGCGCGCTACTTGCCGATGCAGAAACGGGCGAACACCCGATCCAGCACCGCCTCACTCACCTCCTCGCCGGTGATCTCGCCCAGGGCGCGCACCGCGGCGCGCAGGTCAATCGTCCAGAAGTCCCAGGGCAGCTGCTGCTCCGCCGCCGCCAGAGCCTGGCCCAGGCTGAGCGCCGCCGCTGCCGCCAGATCCCGCTGGCGGGCATTGAGCGCCACCTCCAGCCCCTCGGCCGGGCCAGCGCCGCAGCGGCGCAGCAGCTCGGCCACCAGGGCGTCGCGCCCCGCGCCGGTGAGTGCGCTGAAGCGAACATCGGCAGGACAGCCATCCCCAGGCGAACCCTCCCCGGCCGGCACCGGCCCCACCGGCACACCGGCGGCATCGGCCTTGTTGCCCGCCACCAGCAGCACCGCCCCCGCCGGCACCAGCTCGCGCAGGGCCTGATCGTCGTCTGTCCAGCCCACACTGAGGTCGAACAGCAGCAGCACCACATCGGCAGCCGCCAGCGCGGCGCGGGAGCGCTCGATGCCCAGCTGCTCCACCCGGTCGCCGCTGTCGCGGATGCCGGCGGTGTCGAGCAGGGTGAGCGGCACACCCTCCAGCACCAGCTCGCTCTCCAGCAGGTCGCGGGTGGTGCCGGGCAGATCAGTCACGATCGCCTTCTCCCGCTGGCTCAGCAGGTTGAGCAGGCTGGATTTGCCCACGTTGGGGCGCCCCACGATCGCCACCCGCAGTCCCTGCCGCAGCAGCTCCCCCTGCCGTGCCTCGGCCACCAGCCGCTCCAGCTCACCCCGCACCGCCGCCAGCTCAGCCGCCACCGCGGCGCCATCGAGGGGCGGCAGATCCTCCTCGAAATCCACCCGCGCCTCCAGTTCGGCCAGCTGATCGAGCAGCCGGCCGCGCAGGGCGGTGAGCCGCCGCTGCAGGCCGCCATCGATGCCGGCCATGGCCAGCTGGGCGGCGCGGCGGGAGCGGGCGGTGATCATCTCGCCGACCGCCTCGGCCCGGGTGAGATCGAGGCGGCCGTTGAGGAAGGCCCGCTGGCTGAACTCCCCCGGCAGCGCCCGCCGTGCCCCGGCCGCCAGCACCAGCTCCAGCACCCGCTGCACCGCCACCAGGCCGCCGTGGCAGTGCAGCTCCACCACGGTTTCGCGGGTGAAGCTGCGCGGCGCCCGCATCAGCAGCAGCAGCGCCTCGTCCACCCGCTCAGCGCTGGCCGGATCCACCACGTGGCCGTAGAGCACCCGGTGACTCTCCCAGGGCTGATGGCCCGGCGCGGCAAACAGGCGCCTGCCGATCGCCTCCGCCTGGGGTCCGGAGAGGCGCACGATCGCCACGCTGCCCTGGCCGGGGGCCACGGCGGTGGCAATGGCGGCAATGGTGTCGCCGGCGTCAGCAACCGTGGGGGGGGGTGTCGTCATGGCCCCATTTCAGCCCGGGGAACACCATCAGGTCGATGTGCCCACCCACCGGCTGACGCCACTCGCGGAATTCCGCCGCCAACGCCTGCCGTTCCGCCGCCAGGGCCCGGACCTGGAGATCCTGCAGGCGCTGATGCACCAGATCAAGGGTGTCGTCGATCAGCTGGGCGGCTTGTTCGGAGGTCATCACGTCCACAACCGAAGGTTGGGCGTTTGTATCCAGATCGGGCCAGCGAAGCTGTAACGACGACCACGCCGGTCAGCGCGTCATCACCTCAGAAGGCAACCGGCGCAAAGATCCTGATCGCCAGCGGGGCCAGGGCCTGCACCAGTCCGGCGATCCCCTGCAGCAGGGCGCCGCCGGCGCCATTGCCACCGCGGGGGCGGGAGTCCTCCGGGTCACGGCCCAGCTCCTCCATGCTCTCCCGCAACTTGGCCGCCACCTCGGGCCGGCCCTGCTGCTCATAGAGCGTGGCGGCATAGGCCAGATCCTCGCGGCCGCCGGCGCGATTGCCCTGCTCCATCCGGGTCAGTCCCCGGGCCAGCCAGGTGATCGCCGCGTCCGGTTGCCTCTGCAGCGCCAGGTTGAAGGCCTCCTCAGCCTGGG
>JBEDAU010000113.1:0-3022 GCA_041177605.1 Cyanobacteriota bacterium
TACGCCATCGCCGCTCTCGTCTGATCTCCATCAGCGATTGCTGCTCCGCCCAGTCTCTCCAGCCCCCCTCAACAGGGGGGCTTTTTTGTTGTGCTCTCCACCTGGTGGGCTGACCAACCCCTCCCCACACCACCCAGGCTCGCGGGGCTTCAGTATGGATTTGGGCTCGACCTGCGATCATCGAGCTTCCCCCCTGCCCATGCCATGGCGGCCCCCGATCCGCAGCCCCGCGCCGGCGAGCCGATCAGCGAAGCCGAGGCGATTGAGCGACTCCGGCAGACTGCCGATCCCTCCCAGCAGTATTACGGGGCCTGGTGGCTGGGGCGGATGCGCAGCCAGCACCCCGAAGCGGTGCCGCTGTTGCAGCTGGCCTTGCGTCAACGGAAACCGCGGGATCCCGGTGCCGGAATCGAGGAGAACGCCGTGGCCCGCAATGCAGCCCGGGCGCTGGGCAAGCTGGCGCCGGCGGCCAGCGCAGCCATCGGCGACCTGCTCGAGACCCTGGAGGATCCCGACCACGGCCTGCGCGAAGCCGCTGCCAGGGCCCTGGGGGAGCTCCAGGCCGTGGCCGCCGTACCGGCGCTGTGCCGTCGGCTCGCCTCAGGCCCGGTCGTGGCCGGCGCGCTGGAGCCGGGCAGTCCGCGGCTGGCGGAACCGTGCGAGGCCCTGCTGGAAGCCCTGGGTGAGATCGGCATCGCCAGCGCCGAGGTGCTGGCCGTGGTGGAGCCCTTCGTGCACCACGAGCGCCCCCTGATCCGCAGTGCCGCCGCCCGCACGCTGCTCCTGCTTAGCGGCGACGCCCAGTGGGGCAGGCAGCTGGTGGAGCTGCTGCAACATCCCCAGCTGCAGGTGCGGCGCGCCGCCCTGATGGATCTGGGCGCCGCCGGCTGGCGGCCGGCCCTGGAGCCGATTCGCCGCACGCTGGCGGAAAACAGCCTCAAGCTGATCGCCCTGCGGGGGCTGGTGGAGCGGGGCGGCGGTGAGCCGGGTGAGCCGGAGCTGCTGGCCTGCATGGATGAGCTGCTGTGAGCCTCTCGCCCGCCATGGACAGAACACCGGAGTTGGTGCAGGCGCGCATCGCCGCCGTACAGGAGGCCGCCAGCAGCGAAGCCCTGGTGCTGGCCACCCGGCAGCTCGCGGCCATGGGCCACCCCGAAGCCGCCCCGGTGCTGGTGGAGGTGCTGGGCTTCAACAACCCCGGCGCCGCGGTGGCGGCCGTCGATGGCCTGGTCGGCCTCGGCCAGGCGGCCGTGGAGGCGCTGCTGCAGCTCGACCCCCAGAACTACGGCGCCAGGGCCTGGGCGGTGCGCGCCCTGGCGGGCATCGGCGACGTGCGTGGCCTGGAGCTGCTGCTCGATGCCCTGGGCACCGATGTGGCCGCCAGCGTGCGGCGCGCCGCGGCCCGGGGCCTGGGCAGCCTGCAACTGGGCGCGCTGTTGGCACCGGAGCGGCGGAGCATGGGCGAGCGCTGCCTGGCTGCCCTGGAGGCGGCCACCGCCGATGGCGAGTGGGTGGTGCGCTACGCCGTGGCGGTGGGGCTGGAGGGGCTGGCTCCCCACCTCGAGCCCCCCTCCCCAGCCTGGCTTCGGGCCGAGGCTGCCCTGGCCCGGCTGCTTGAGGAGAATCCGGCCAACCCTGAGGTGGTGCGACTGCGCGCCAATCTGGCCCTCAGCCGTCTGCGCCACCCATGAGTTCCGGTTCCGCCAGCCCCCGCATCCTGTTTGTCTGCCTGGGCAACATCTGTCGCTCTCCGGCCGCTGAGGGGGTGTTTCTGCACCGGCTGGCCGCCGAAGGACTCGAGGATCGGTTTGTGGTGGATTCGGCCGGCACCGGCGGCTGGCATGCGGGCAAGCCCGCCGACAGCCGCATGCGCGCCGCCGCCAGCCGCCGCGGTATTCACCTGCCCAGCCGGGCCCGGCAACTGGAGCTGGCCGACCTCACCAGCTTCGATCGCATCCTCACCATGGACGACGACAACCTGGCGGCGGTGCGGTCCCTGGCGCAGGAGCTGGGGGATCGTCAGGATCTGGCGCTGATCGAGCCGATGGTGCGCCACTGCCGTCGCTTCCAGGCCCGGGAGGTGCCCGATCCCTATTACGGCGGCTCCGAGGGGTTCGAGCACGTGCTCGATCTGCTGGAGGACGCCTGCGCCGGACTGCTGGACGCCCTGCGGGCCGAGGCGGCCTAAGCGGGCCCGGGCCAGGCCTCCTCCGGCACCCGGCCCCGGAACAGATCCACCAGTTCCTGGATCACCACCTCGATCCCCATGCCGTCGGTCACCAGCTCCACCGCATCGGCCGCCATCTGCAGGGGGGCCACCTCCCGGCTGGAGTCGAGCCGATCGCGCTCGGCGATCTGGGCCTCCAGCTCCTGCAGCGGCGGCACGGCAAAGCCGCGCTCCTGAAGATCGCGAGCCCGCCTGCGGGCCCGCTCCGCCGGCGTGGCGGTGAGAAACACCTTGAGCTCGGCATCCGGGAACACCGCCGTACCGATGTCACGGCCCTCGGCCACCAGTCCGCCCCGTTGGCCCATGGCCTGCTGCTGGGCCGTGAGGGCCTGGCGCACGCAGCCATGGGCCGCCACCAGCGAGACCTGGGCAGTGACGTCGGGACTGCGGATCGCCTCAGTCACATCGTGGCCGTTGATCCACACCTGCTGCTCGCCCTGCTCCCCGGCCCCCAGCTGCAGATCCAGGCCAGCCAACAACGGCTCCACGGCCGCCGCATCGGCCGGATCAGCCCCCTGGCGCTGCACCCACCAGGTGAGGGCGCGGTACATGGCGCCCGTGTCGAGATAGATCAGCCCCAGCCGCCGGGCAAAGGCCTTGGTCACGGTGCTCTTGCCGGCTCCCGCCGGTCCGTCAATGGCAACGATCGGCGCGCGACGCATCAGGAAGGTGTGATCGATCAGGCGGCTGGGACCGCAGTGCACGGCTCCGGCCAGCAGAACCAGGCCAGCAGGGGGGAGGGCCACAGGGGCCAACGGCTCCAGAGTACGGGCCGCCACCAGCTCCACATAGTCC
>JBEDAU010000114.1:0-3415 GCA_041177605.1 Cyanobacteriota bacterium
CACTTTCTGCGGCTGGAGCTTGGCGCCGACTGCCGCCTGGGCGATCCCGAGCGCCTGCGCACCGGCCTGCTGGTGGTGACCAAGCGCATCGACAGCGGCAGTCCCTGGCCCATCGGCAACAACCCCTTCGGCCGCTATTTCAACCCCAGGGCGAACAGCACCTCCATCGCCAACCGCGATTACCTCCTGTGGGAGGTGGTGCGCGCATCCACCGCCGCGCCCACCTTCTTCGCGCCGCAGTGGATCGAGATCGGCCGCAGGCAGGAAGCAGCAGGGGTCGCCGACACCGTGGTGCGGGGCAACTTCGTGGATGGTGGCGTCAGCCCCCACAACAATCCAGCGCTGCAGGCTTACCTCTACGCCACCCTCAAGGGCTACGGAATCGCCTGGCCGACCGGTGCGGATCAGCTGCTGGTCGTGTCTGTGGGTACCGGCCGTGTGCCCACCCGGCGAACGCCCACCTGGATCTCGGCGCTCAGCGGCGTGATGGCTCTGCAGAGCCTCATGGACGACTGCTCGGCGCTGGTGGAAGCGCTGATGCAGGGCATGGGGCAGGGCCCCCGAGCACGCTGGATCGACCCCGAACTGCAGGACCTTCGCGATGACAGCGGGCCACTGGGCAGGCCCCTGCTGGTGAGCGAACCCCGCTTCCACTACCTGCGCTACGACGTGAAGCTGCACCTCGATCCCCACCCTCGCGACGGCGTGGACGACGACCCACTGCTGCAGCGGCTGCTGGCGGAGCCAGGGCTGCGCGGCGCGCTCCAGCCCGAGGAGCTGCTCCGCCGGATGCAACGCATGGATGATCCCCGCCCGCGAGAAGCGCTGCTGGAACTGGGTCGTCAGACCGGTCGCGCCAGGGTCCTGCCCGACGATTTCCCCCCCGGCTTTGATCGGCCCAGGGGCTCCGGCCCCACGGCGATCCAGGCCGGGCCAGGCACGGCCCTCCGCCCCTACCGCCGACGGCAGCGCCTGCGGGTGCAGGCGATTCCGCTGACTCTGACCACCGAGGGATTCCGGTATCAGAAATGGGGAGACATCCAGACCTGCAAACCCGGCGACTGGATCGTGCGACGCGGCGAGGAGGTCTACACCGTGGACGCGGAGACCTTTGCGCGCACCTATCGCGCCGTTGGCGAGGGGCTCTATGAAAAACACAGCCCGGTGTGGGCCCAGCTGGCCGCTGCCGACGGCGTGGTGCAGACCAAGGAAGGGAATACCCACTACCGGGCCGGGGATGTGCTGGTGTGCAACCAGCCCGATGGCAGCGATGCCTACGCGATGGGGCGTCTCACGTTTGAACAGCTCTATGAGCCGATGGATCACGACGACGCCGATCGATCAGAACACAGCTGATCCATCAAGCAACGGCCGATTCCATGGCTAATTTTCGGGGCAACGATTGAGCAGCCTGATGCAAGCCACCCCTACTGCATGGATAGCGACAGCATCAGCGACGGCAACGGCCTTGGGTGCGACGGATGTTGATCTGGTCCGCCAATATGCCGTTTCCCTGCTTCTGGCAATCCTGGCCACGGCGCTGTTCACACCGGTGCTGCTGCTGCTCTATCGCAGCCGCATTGGCGCCTGGATGGGCCGGAGCGCTGGCGCTGCTCCCCCCCTGGCCGTGCTCGAGCGTGCCGGCGCCGTGGCGTTGCCTCCCCTGCCCGAGCTCCTGCACCGCTCGCGCCACGGTGTGCGAACCCGCGCCCGGGCCTGGTTGCTGGGGTTCGGCGTGCAGGCGCTCCTGCTGGCCCTGCTGTTCGCAGCGCGATACAGCGAGCAGCTCAGCCCTGGGGCCTGGTTGCTGGCCCTGGGGGTGTTGCTGCTGCCAGCGGCCCTGATCCTGCTCAGCGTCAGCACCGCCTCGGGGTGGAGCCGATTGCTGGTCGTCGGCCTGGCACTGCTGGCCCTGAGCCGCTGGCCGGGTCTGACGGGTGAACTCGTCCGCCAGGTGGCCGAGCTGCACGTTGGCCTGCCCCTGGTGCCCCTGGTGCTGTTTCATCTGCGGTTCTGGCGGGGCGCCGCACCCCTGGTCTTCCTGCTGGCGCTGGTGGGCTTCCACGGCTGGATGCTGGGCCTGGGTCTGGCCACCGGGGTGCTGGGCATCGGGGCTGGTGCTGGCCTCTGGCTGGCACGCCTGGTGGGTCTGGCGATGGGCCTGGCGGTGGGGGGCTGGATCCTGCGAGCCGTGGCCGCTCGGCACGCGCGCGGCTCGCTCAGCGACCAGGCCTTCAACCTGGAGTCGTGGTGGTTGCTCTACACGCTGGTGCAGGCCTTCGTGGCCACCAGCGGTCTGGGCCTGGGAGCCGGCGTGGTTGCCCTACTCAGCTTCCTGCTGGGCCGGTGGGTTGTGGAACTGCTGCTGCGCCGCTCCACCCTGCCGTCCAGGGAGCCCCATCGGCTGCTGTTGCTGCGGGTCTTCGGCAACAGCCGCCGCAGCGAGCGCCTGTTCGAGCAGCTCGTGCAGGCCTGGAATCCCCTGGGGTCGATCGAGCTGATCGGCGGCACCGATCTGGCCCTGCAACACGTGGCCCCCCTCGACTTTCTGGCCTTCCTCACCGGCCGGCTGGGCGAGCGGTTCGGGGAGGCGCCGGGCGAGACAGCAGCGCGGCTGGCCAGCGCTCCGAACCGGGCCGTCGATGGCAGCTATGCCGCCCGCCAGACCTTCTGCCCGGCCGACGGATGGGAAGCCACGATGCGGCAGCTGCTGGCGGCCTCCGATGCCGTGGTGATGGACCTGCGCGACTTCCGAGCCGAGCGCACCGGCTGCCGGCTGGAGCTGGAGGCCCTGGCCCGCTCCGGCAGCCGCCGCCCGCTGGTGCTCGTCACCGACGCCTCCACAGACCTAGCCCTGCTGCGCAACGTGTTGCAGGCAGCCGGCGCTGATCCCGACCAACCGCCCTGGCGACTGGTGCCGGCCGCGCCCCGGGAGGCCGGCACCGTGGGGCGGGTGCTGGCGGCCATCGCCGGAGCCTGAAGGCAGCGGCACACCTCGCCAGGGCAGGTTGGTCCCCTGGAACCGCGGCCTGGGGCGCGGATGTCAGCGACCGAGGGCGGGCGCGACCGGACGGGTTCCAGGTCCGCTCAGGTTGATCACAACAGACGCCACCCCTACTGCCGCCAACAGGATCACCAGCCACGCCCAGGGGAAGGACCGCCGGCGTCTGACGGCTCCCAGAGGCTGGGGGGAGGCCTGCAGGTTGGCCATGCGGGTCAACAGTTCCGTCTTGAGCCGGTCATCGAGCCCTGCAAACTGCGGCTCCGCCAGGGCTCTCTCCACGCTGGCCCGCCCCATCAGGCTGGCCTTCAGGGTGGCCTGCAGGATGGGCATGGCGGCCAGCGAGGCACAGACCGACGTCTGCAAGTCGTCCGTTGCCTCCGGCGGGGCTGGTTGGGCTGGTTGGGGGGCGGC
>JBEDAU010000115.1:0-2705 GCA_041177605.1 Cyanobacteriota bacterium
GGCGGGGAGTCGGCGGGGCATGGCGCGGCTGTGGTGGTGGCGTCAGTCTGTCGCCGTGGGATCCGCTCCTGCCGTCGGCATGGGATCCAGCTGGGGCATCAGGTTCGCCACCAGGTACAGCGACCCGCAGGCCACCGGCAGGCCCGCCGCTGACACCAGCCAGTCCAGATCAGCCTCTGGATCGCCGCTGGCGTCGCGCAGGTCGATGGGGATTCGACCGAGCCCCGGGCTCCCCTGCAGCGCCCCCATCAGCTCGGCGGCGCTCCAGCTGCTGTGCTCCGGCAGCGCGCACACCCGCACGGCATCGCCTGGGCGCAGCAGCGTCTGCACCAGCTCCGGCGCCTGCTTGTGGCGCTGGATCCCGATCAGCCAGCGGCGCGGTCCGGTGGCTGCCGCCTGGGCATCCAAGCGGTCGAGCTCGTGGCGCAGGGCCTCAGCGGCAGGGGGGTTATGGGCACCATCGAGCAGCAACGGCCGGCCGCGGAAGTGCCGCCGCTCCAGTCGGCCCGGCCAGCGGGCACTGGCCAGTCCCTGGGTGATGGCGCTCTCGCTGATCGGCCAGCCCCGCTCCGCCAGGGCGCGGGCGGCGGCGGCAGCCACGGCGCCGTTGTGGCGTTGCAGCTCACCCGCCAGGCCCAGGACTGGGCCGCCGGCGGTGGCGGGGGGCAGGGGGTCGACCCAGCGCAGAGCACAGCCGCGGGCCGCTGCCTCGCGCTTCAGGACCAGAGCCGCCTCCGGTGCCTGCGGGCCGCTGACGGCCACGGCACCGGGATGCAGGACACCGGCCTTCTCACCGGCGATGGCCGCCAGGGTGGGGCCCAGGTGTTCGGTGTGGTCCATGCCGATGCTGGCCAGCGCCAGCACCTGGCGATCCGGGTGCACCGTGGTGGCATCCAGACGCCCTCCCAACCCCACCTCCAGCACCGCCAGCTGAACGCCGCTCTCCGCGAAGGCCTGGAAGGCGGCGGCCGTGATCAGTTCGAAGGGGGTGAGGTCGTGCCGCAGGGCCAGGGGCTGCAGCGCTTCCAGCAGGCGGCGCAGCTCCATCTCAGAGATCAGGCCATCCGGCAGCCGGATGCGTTCGCACCAGCTCTGCAGGTGCGGTGAGGTGTAGAGGCCGCAGCGGATCCCGGCGGCGCTGGCGATCCGTTCCAGCATTGTGCTGATCGAGCCCTTGCCGTTGGTACCGGCCACCTGCACCGCCGCGAAGCGGCGCTCGGGATGCCCCAGCTCCTGAAGGGCGGTCTGCAGCCGCTCCAGCCCCAGGTCCACACCCCGGCGGCTGAAGGGGGCGATCAGGTCGCCGAAAGGGTCTGAACCTGGCACGCCAGCAGAGCTCGCTCCAGCCGCCTCACCGCTTCGCGGATGTGGCGGGGCTTGATCGTGAGTGGTGGCACGAAGCGCACCACATTGGTGCCGGCCGGCACCAGCAGCAGGCCTTCTTCCATCGCCGCCCGCACCACATCGATCGCCGCCGGGCCATCGCTGCGCAGCACCAGGCCCTGCAGCAGCCCCCAGCCCCGGGCCCCTTCGGCAAGGGCCGGGTGGCGAGCCGCCAACTGCGCCAGTTGCTGCTGCAGCAGCTCGCCCATCGCCGCCACATGGGATGGAAGGTTGCGACGGCAGAGCTCTTCGGCCACGGTGAGCCCGGCCCGGCAGGCCAGGGGATTGCCACCGAAGGTGCTGGCATGTTCACCCGGGCACAGATGATCCGCCGTGGCCTTCACGCAGAGGGCACCGATCGGCACGCCGCCGCCCAGGCCCTTGGCCAGGGTGAAGGCATCGGGCTCGACACCCAGCTTCTGGTAACCCCAGAGGCAGCCGGTGCGGCCCACACCCACCTGCACCTCATCAAAGATGAGCAGGATGTTGCGCTGGTCGCAAAGTTCACGCACCCGCCGGAAGAAGGCAGGATCGCCGGGGTTCACGCCCCCTTCACCCTGCAGGGGCTCGAGCAGCACGGCGGCCACCCGGGGGCCCTGGGCCTCACAGGCCGTCAGCAGGGCCTCGAAGGCGGCAGTGTCGTTGTAAGGGAAGTAGCGGAAGCCGTGCACCATGGGTTCGAAGCCCTGGTGGTACTTCGGCTGTCCGGTGGCTGTCACGGCGGCCAGGGTGCGGCCATGGAAACTGGCCTGTGCCGTGAGGATCAGCGGCCCGGTTTCGGCACGGCCATCGATGCCGCGCACCACGTGGCCGTGCTTACGGGCGAGCTTGATGGCGGCCTCGTTGGCCTCAGCGCCGGAATTGCAGAAGAAGACCTTGTCGGCGCAGCTGTTGGTGCTGATCCAGGCCGCCAGCTGCTCCTGTTCCGGGATGCGGTACAGATTGGACACATGCTGGAGCTTGCGCAGCTGGCCGGCGAGGGCCCGGCGCATGGCCCGGCTGCTGTGGCCCAGGGTGCACACCGCGATTCCAGCCACGCCATCAAGGTAACGGCGGCCCTGGGAATCCCAGACCCACACGCCACGGCCGCGGACCAGCTCGATCGGGAACCGGCCGTAGGTGTTCATCACGGCCGATTCCGGCGGACTTTGCCGCGGTGGTCGGCTGATGGGAGCGGTGGGACTCGAACCCACATGCCCGAAGGCGCTCGATTTTGAGTCGAGTCCGTCTACCAATTCCGGCACGCTCCCACAGGCCGGAGCTTACGCGGCCAGGCTGACCGGTGCGACGCCGTCGCAGATCCGCGCGATCGAGGCCCCGAC
>JBEDAU010000116.1:0-11469 GCA_041177605.1 Cyanobacteriota bacterium
GCACAATCCTGCCCTCCCCCTTCGTTCAGCCGAGGACGTGCGCCGCCTGGCGGCGCTGGGCTGGCGCCTCGATGTGAACCGGGCCACCCGGGCCGACTGGCTGCGCCTGCCGGGCATCCACCCCGCCCAGGTGGATCTGCTGCTGCGCCTGCAGGCCGGTGGCGTTCAGCTCAGTGGGCCGGAGGATCTGCAGCGGTTGCTGGAGCTGGCTCCGGGCAGCCTGCAGGCCTGGCTGCCGGTGCTGGCCTTCCGCTGGTACGGCGAGCCCCCGGGGCCGAGCCGCGCCACGCCCACCCTGGATCTCAACCGGGCAAACCGCCAGCAGCTGGGCGAGCTGGGCCTGTCGGCCGAACGCTGTCAGCGGTTGCTGCGCGAGCGGGCCCGGCACCCCTTCCAGGACTTGGCCGACCTGCAGCAGCGGCTGCAACTCCCCCCGGCAGTGGTGGAGGGCTGGATCGGCAAGGTGCGCTTCGGGCGCGGGCCAACCGGACCGGTGTTGCCACCACCGCTGCACCGCTCCAGCTGATGCGCCAGGGCGAACTGTTCAGCACGCCGATGGGAGCCGGGCCGGCTGAGCCCGAGCTGCCCCTCCTGGCACCGCAGCTGCGCAACTGGCAGGAACGGGTCGCCGCCTTCCAGGCCCCCCTGTTCGCCCCGTCTCCCTCCGGGGCACAGGCCGGTGGCGGGGGGCAGGCCGAGCTGTTCCAGCTCGAGGCAGCGGCAGCCAGCGCCTGGGATCAAACCCGCATCAATCCCCTCGACCTGCGGCCCCAGACCCTGACGTTCTGGCGCTGGCCCCAGGCACCCCAGCAGGGTGCAGCCCTGTATTTCGTGGTGGATCGTCCGCCCCATCTCGCCACAGCCCTGCTGCTCTACGTGGGTGAAACGGGCCGGGCCGATCGGCGCTGGAAAGGGGATCACGATTGCAAGGGGTACCTGGCGGCCTACGGCGAAGCCCTGCAGCGCGCGGCGCTCGAAGCCCGGCTCACCATCCGCTTCTGGCTGGATGCGCCACCCGCAACCAAAGCCCGCCGGACCCTGGAACAGGCCCTGATCCGCCGCTGGCAGCCACCCTTCAACAAGGAGACCCGGGCCCGCTGGGCCACGCCCTTCCAGGCCGAGCCGGCCTGACGCCCGGCCCCCCCGGCTCGCCCGGAGCGCGATGGCTACCATCGCGGCCTTCACGGCCGTGCCATGCAGTTTCAGTGTCTCCCCCTCGACCTGGCAGCGGCCCGCACCGACTGGAGTGGCGATTGCCTGGCGGTGGGCCTGGTGGCCCGCCCGGACGCCGACTCGACCGATCCGGAGCATCCGTTCTGGGGCGTGCTGCGGGCATGGTTCGGTGAGGGACTGCCCCAGCGGCTGGAGCAGCGGCAGTTCAAGGCCAAACCTGGAGACTGTGTGAGCCTGGAGCAGCTGGGCGGCACCCCTGCCACCCTGGTGCTCGTGGGCCTGGGCCCCGCCAAGGAGCTCGACACTGCCGGCCTGCGGGCCGGCAGCGCCAGTGCGGCCCGGGCCGCCGCGGCCGCCGGTGCCGGCAGCCTGGCCCTGGCAATGCCCATCGAGGAGCTGGACGGAACGGCAGCGGCCCGGGCCATGGCCGAGGCGGTGCGGCTGGGGCTCTACCAGGACCAGCGCTTCAAGGGGGAACCGGAGCCCCGGCGCCTGCCGGATCGCGTCGACCTGCTGGGCTGCGGCCCTGCGGGCCAGACGGCAGTGGCAGCAGCTGAAGCCACGTGCGCCGGCGTGGAACTGGCCCGCCAACTGGTGGCCGCTCCGCCGAATGTGGCCACGCCCCAGCACCTGGCCGACACCGCCAGCCGGATCGCCGGCGAGCATCAGCTGGAGCTGCGGCTGCTGGAGCGCGCCGACTGCGAGGCCCTGGGCATGGGGGCCTATCTGGCGGTGGCCCAGGGTTCGAGCCTGCCCCCGAAATTCATCCATCTCACCTACCGGCCAGCGGGGCCGGTGAGCCGCCGGATCGCCGTGGTGGGCAAGGGACTGACCTTCGATTCCGGGGGCTACAACCTCAAGACGGCGGGCTCCCAGATCGAGATGATGAAGTACGACATGGGCGGCAGCGCCGCGGTGCTGGGGTCGGCGGAGGCCATCGGCCAGCTCCGGCCCGAGGGCGTGGAGGTGCACTGGATCGTGGCCAGCTGCGAAAACATGATCAGCGGAGCCGCCGTGCATCCGGGCGACATCGTGACCGCCAGCAACGGCAAGACGATCGAGATCAACAACACCGATGCCGAGGGCAGGCTCACCCTGGCCGACGCCCTCGTCTACGCCTGCAAGCTGGAACCGGATGCGGTGGTGGACCTCGCCACCCTCACCGGCGCCTGCGTGATCGCCCTGGGCGAGGAGATCGCCGGCCTGTGGAGCAACCACGACGGCCTGGCCGAGCAGCTGCAGGCAGCCGGCAAGGCCGGGGCCGAGGAGCTCTGGCGCATGCCCCTGCGGGCGTCTTACAAGGCAGGTCTGAAGAGCCCGGTGGCCGACCTCAAGAACACCGGACCCCGCCCGGGCGGATCGATCACCGCGGCGCTCTTCCTGCAGGACTTCCTGACCAGGGGGTTGCCCTGGGCCCACCTCGACATCGCCGGCACGGTCTGGAGTGACAAGGGACGCGGTGCCGACCCCGCCGGTGCCACCGGGTTCGGCGTGCGCACCCTGGTCCACTGGATCTGCAGTGGAGCTCCCACCTAGGTTGAGCTGGCCCGCCGCAGCACCGCCATGGCTGTGAAGAAGATCCGCTGGTACGTCAAGGCCCAGCTCGGCGTGCTGCTGGTGCCGGCGGGCCTCTGCCTGTTCGGAGAGGCTGTGATCCGCAAGGGTCTGGAGGAGCTGGCCAAGCGGGCCGACCTGGCTGCCCAGGCCGGCAGCCAGCTGCCTCTGCGCTTTCTGCAGGCCCCGGGCCCCTGGTTCTGGTACGGCACCTTCGGGCTGATCCTGATCAATGCCGGCGTGGGCCTGATGATCGAGAGCGGGCTGCTGCGGGGCTACCCCCGCCAACCCTGAGCCGCGGGTCGGGGATGGGGGCGGCGCAGGCCGTCAGGCCGCCAGCTTGAGGCCGGCCATCAGATCGGCGGGGGACTCGAGCGCATGGATCTGCCAGCGCGCCCTCTCCCCGCAATGGGGCAGCAGGCGGTCTAGATCGTCGGCTGCCTGCTTGGGGCTGCCGTAGGGCCCGATGTGGCGGGTCTGCAGACCGTCCCGGATGGTCAGCAGATACATACGGGAAACGCTGCGAGGCAACCAGCACGGTAAGCAGGCCCAGCGCGGAACGAAAGGAGGGAAATCCGTCGCAGAAGCCCTGCGGCCCAAGGGCAGAGGCCGGAGCCACGCCGCCGCCCTCTTCAGCTTTTCCTCAGCTTTGGCGGCAGTGCCGTGATCCCCGGCCGTACCCGTGGGTGCTCATCCGCCCATCCAAGGGTCCACACGGCGCGCCCTGGGGCCCCAGAGCGCATCCAGCCGACGATCGCGGCCACAGGCCCAGCGGTAATAGGTGTATTTGAGCGGTTCGCGCTCCGCATAGTTCTGGTGATAGGCCTCGGCCGGCCAGAACTGCTCCAGCGGCTGGAGGCGCACCGCCAGGGCAGCGGCCGACCTGCCCAGCTCCTGGGCTGCCGCCCTGGCACTGGCCTGGGCCTGCCGCTGCTGCTCCGCATCGGCCGTGAAGATGACCGGCCGGTAGGAGTCGCCGCGATCGCAGAACTGGCCGCCGCCGTCGAGGGCATCCACGTTGCGCCAGTAGGCCCGCAGCAAGGTGGCATAGGTGATCCGGTCCGGGTCAAAGCGCACCCGCACCGACTCCTGGTGCCCGGTTCCCCCGGCCGACACCTGGCGGTAGCTGGGGTTGGCCAGGCTGCCGCCGCTGTAGCCGCTCTCCACCTCCACAACCCCAGGCAGGCCCTCGAGGTCGTGCTCCAGACACCAGAAACATCCGCCCGCCAGGACGGCCTGCTGAAGTGGGGCCGCCATCGCGGGCCGCTGCAGCACCAGCAGGGGCAGGGCCAGCAGGGGCAGCAATGCCAGCAGCACCACCAGACGGGAGCCCGCCCGGACGATCCAGCTGATCCAGCGGGTGCTCATCGCCGGGCCGCCTGCACCTGATCGAGGATGGCCGCAGCCGCCCTCCGGGTCACACCGGGCTCACCGAGCTGCTGCCGCAGCCGGGCATATCCGTCCAGTATGGCAACGCGGGCCGGCCCGGCCCGGTCCAGCAGGGGCAGGGCCTGGCGGACAATCGCGGCGGCGGTGAGATCCTGCTGAAGCAGCTCCGGCACCAGCCGTTCCCCCAGCACCAGGTTCACCGGCGAGATGTGGGGCACGCTGAACCGCAGGATGTGGCGTGCCACCCAGGCGGTGGGTCGGCTCACCCGGTAGACGACCACCTGGGGCACCCCGCGCAGGGCCAGTTCCAGATTGACCGTGCCCGACTTGGCCACCGCCAGGGTGGCCGCCGCGCAGAGGGCGGGCTTGAGCCGGTCGGCCTCGGCCGCGGCGATCACGCGCCCCCGCACGCCCGCAGCCTGGAGCTGGCGGGCCAGGTGGGCCTCAAAGCCGGCCAGGCCGGCCGGCACCACCACCTGCAGGCCAGGAATCCGCCGCTGCAGCTCCGCGGCCGCCGCCACCATGTGGGGCAACAGGTAGCGGATCTCCTGCCGCCGCGACGCCGGCATCAGCAAGAGCACCGGTGCATCGGCGCGCAGATCCAGCTGAAGCCGGGCCTGCTCGGCGCTGGGTGGATCGCCGATCGTGTCGAGCAGGGGGTGCCCCACATAGGTGACGTTGGCGCCCCGACAGCGGTAGTAACGGGCCTCTTCCTGGAAGATCGCCAGGATCTGGTTGGTGAAGCGGATCAGGTTGGTGCGGCCCTCGGAACCGAACTTGAACGCCCACTCCTGGGGAGCGATGTAGTACGTGATCGGCACCTGGGGATAGCGGCGCTTGAGCCGCAGCCCCAGGCTCACGTTGGGGCCCATGTAATCGATCAGCACCACCCCATCGGGGGATTCGCCGCGGAACCAGCGCTTGAGGCGCCGCTGCAACCGCAGGGTGGGCAGCACGAAGGGGATCGCCTCCAGGAGGCCGATCGCCCCCATGCGACTGGTGTTGGCCAGCAGCTGGGCGCCGGCCCGCTCCATGCGCTCGCCGCCCAGGGCCACCACCTCCAGCTCCAGTCCGCGGCGCCGGGCCTCCTGGTGCAGGGCTCCCACCAGCAGGCTGCCCTGCAGGTCACCGGAGACTTCCCCGGTGCTGACCAGCAGCCGCAGCATCAACGCCCCCCCGGGATGGGACCACGGCGGCCGGCGGCCACCGAGGCCTCCAGGAATGCCACCAACTGCTCGGCGGCGGCGGCCAGGGGCTGGGCACGCAGGTCCTCCAGGGCCTGGGCCAGGGGCAACCCGCGGCGGTAGAGATGGGTCCAGGCCTCCCGCAGATCGGCCAGCTGGCGGCCGCCGTCGCGGTCAGCCAGACCACTGCGCTGCAGGCCCACCTTGTTGAGCGACCGCACGCGGGCCGGATGGCCCTCCACCATGCAGAAGGGGGGCACATCGCGCTCGATCCGGCTCATGCCGCCCACCATCGCCAGGCTGCCGACGTGCACGAACTGGTGGATGCCGAGCACGCCGCCGATCACGGCGCGGTCGCCGATCACCACATGCCCGGCCACGGCGACGCCATTGGCGATCACGATCCGATCGCCGAGCTCACAGTTGTGGCCCAGATGGCTGTAGGCCATCAGCAGGTTGCCACTTCCCAGGCGGGTCTGCTGATCTCCACTGGTGGCCCGGTTGATCGTGACGCACTCGCGGATCGTGTTGTCATCGCCGAGCACCACTTCGGTGGCGTCTCCGGCGTACTTGAGGTCCTGGGGCTCCAGGCCGATGCAGGCGCCCGGAAAGATGCGGTTGCCCCGGCCCATGCGCACCCGGCCATCGAGCACCACATGGGGACCGATCCGGCAGTCGGAACCCAGCTGCACCTCAGCGCCGATGACGGCGTAGGGACCAACGGTGACCCCGTCGGCCAGCTCCGCCCGGGGATCGATGACTGCCGTGGGATGGATCGTGGTGGCCATCAATCCATGAGCGAGAACATCAATTCACCGGAGCAGGCCAGCTCCCCATCCACCCTGGCCTCGGCCTTCACCTTGCCGAAGCGCCGACGCTTGAGGCTGAGCAGCTCACAGCTGATCACCAGCTGGTCTCCGGGCACCACCGGGCGCCGGAAGCGCACCCCGTCGATCCCAGCGAACACGAACAGGCCCCTGGGCAGGTCGGGCATCTGGGTGACGATCAGCCCGCCCACCTGGGCCATGGCCTCCACGATCAGCACCCCGGGCATCAGGGGCCGACCGGGGAAATGGCCCTGGAACTGGGGCTCATTGAAGGTGACGTTCTTGATCGCCACGGCCCGCTTGCCCGGCTCATGGGCAATCACCCGGTCCACCAGGGCGAAGGGGTAGCGGTGGGGCAGGAGGCCCTGGATCTGCTCGCAGGTCAGCAGCACCGAGGACGGAATCACCGGGGATGGGGGCGCCGTGGCTGGGCCGGCGGCAGCGTTGGCGGAGTCAACCACAGGCATCAGGCGGGGGAGGAAGGCAAGGCGGCCAGGGCCGCAGCCAGGGCAGTGTGCAGACCGTGGGAGCCGCGATAGGCGAACACCTGGGCCCTCGGCAGACCAACGAGGGCCAGGTCGCCGATCAGGTCGAGGAGTTTATGGCGCACCGGTTCATCCCCGAAACGCAGCGGCGGATTCAACCATCGATCGCCATCACAGACCAGGGCATTGTCGAGACCGCCCCCCTGGATCAGTCCGGCGGCCCGCAACTGCTCCACCTGGGAGCGCAGGCCGAAGGTGCGGGCCGGGGCGATCTCGGCCACAAACAGGGCCGGGGTGAGGGCGAGGGAAAAGAGTTGGCGGCCGATCGCCGCCTCGGAGAATTCGATGGCGGCCGCCAGCAGCAGCCCATCGGCCGGCAGGGCCGTCACGAAGCTGCCGCCCTGCTGGAGGGTGATCGGCTGGAGCGGCACCGGCGCTTCAGGAGCACCGACCACGGGCGCCAGTCCCGTTTCGCCGATCGCCTCCACCCAGGGCAGGGCCGAGCCATCCAGCAGGGGGATCTCCGGGCCATCCACCCAGATCTGGGCCTGGGTGACGCCGCAGCCGGCCAGCGCCGCCAGCAGGTGCTCCACCGTGGCCAGGCGTCCGCCCTCAAGCTGGAGCGCCGTGCACAGCCGGGCATCCACCACCTGGGCAGGCTCGAGGCGCTGCAGGGGCTGGGCCGGCTGGCGGAGCCAGCCCAGCCAGAACCCGGGGCGATCGGAGGGCGCCAACCGCACCCGGGCCGTGGCACCGCTGTGGAGACCTACGCCGCTGCGCTCGGTTTCGGCCGCGAGGGTCCAGCTGCTGGTGTAGTTCTGCGGCCAGGCCCCCACTAGAACTTCCAGCCCACACCGAGGTTGAATCGCCAGTCTCCGCTGAAGTCCTGGCTGGCCACCTCCAGGCGCAGGGGGCCCACGGGCGTGGTCACGATCAGGCCGGTGCCGACCGAGAAGCCCTCACCGGGCTTGCCGAGCAGGCCTCCCGGATTGCCAGGCACCTGCGACTGGGTACCGAAGGTGGTGCCGGCATCGACGAACAACTCGCCGCTGATGATGCTGAAGATGGGGAATCGGTATTCGATCGAGGCCTCGCCGAAACTCTTGCCCACACCCATGTCGCAATCGTAGTAACCACGCACGGAATTGCCTCCACCAAGGCAGAAGGCCTCGTAGGGAGGAATGTCGCTGCCGATCAGGGTGCCCGCCGAAACCTGGAAGGCAAGGGCCTGCTTGCAGTCAGGCGTTTCGCCAGGCTTTGGCCGACACCCCTTGTAGATCTTCAACCAGTTGACGGGAATATAGTGGGTGAAACTTCCCCGAATGCGGTTGAAAGTCGGAGAATTATCGCCGACCGAAACGAACTGCTCAGAACCCACACTGAAGAAGTTACCGCTGGTGGGATTGCGGGGATCATTCAGAGTGCTGTAGGTGGCCCCGAGCCTGAAGCTGAGCAGCTGGTTTTCAGAAGCGCAATTATAGGCAAGACAGATCACACTCGCGCCATTGGAGGTGGAAAAAGACCCGTCTGATGCAATGTTGCCGACAACGCCCTTGCTGTACTTTGACCCCGAGAAGTCCATGGGGGTGACCTCCTGGCCGCCAAAAGCCAGCACCAGATTCCAGGGTGCTTTTTTGTAAGGATTGCCGCCGTTCAGCGGTCGCACAAACTGAACACTAGCGCCCACCCTCTGAATCGCAACCGTATCAAAATTGGTGACGCCAACACCCTGATTCGAACCGGGAGGAGACTCCTGGAACGAGGTCACGACATCAAAGTCGGCTCCGTTGAAATTCTGCAGATTATAGGAATATGATCCATTTTCGCTCTGGAAAAGCTGGGGAACCTCACGGCTAAAGAAGATTCTGGCTCGAAAAGACGTACGATACTTGTTATCTTTAATCCAGGGGTCAGTGAAGGTGATATCGCCCAGCCCCCCATTCTTGCCATAGGAGAAAATGGTGCCCAGGTCACAGGCCCTGCCAAATAACTTGCTGTCCTTCAGCTGGATCTGGCCAAACACGCCCTGACTCTGGCTGTAGCCAACACCACCCGAGAGCGAGCCACTCGACTGCTCGACGATCCCGAGCACGATCACCACCTTGCCCGGTTCCGTTGCCACCGGTCGGAGGGTCACCTTTACATCGCTGAACAGACCAGTGCCGTAGATGCGCTTGATGTCTTCCTCCAGCTGACGCCGATTGAACACCTGGCCCGGCTTGAGGGAGACCTCGCGCTGCACAACCCACGGCTGGGTCTTGCCACGGATCGGCTGCCCCTTGTCGTTGGTCGTCTCCCCTTCCTTGTTGACGAACTGCACCTCCACGTCCTGGACGGTGCCCTCGCGCACCAACAGTTCAACCTGCCCCTCGGGACTCACGCGCGTGGGACCGGTCACCCGCGCCAGGGAAAACCCCTGGTCTGCGTACCACTTCTGCAGCTCCTGCATGCGGCTCTGCAGGGCGTTGAGGTTGAGGGTCTGGCCGTAGTCGGCGGCAAAGGTGTCCTTCACCACCTGCTCGGGCAACTTCAGCTCGGCGGGATCGAGGCGAACGCTCTGGAGCACCGGGTTGGGCACCACCGTGACCACGAGGCGCACGCCGAGGGGGCCATCCACCGGCTGAATCCTGACATCGGAGAACCAACCGCTGGCATAGATCGCCGAGAGGTCCGTCTGCAGCTCGCTGCGGCTGACGGTGCCGCCAGGGGTGACCGCCATGGCGGCGTAGGCGGCCAGTTCGAGACGGTCCCGCTCAGGGTGCCCATCCAGGCCCTCAATCACCACTTCCGAAATGAGCACCCGGGGCTCCGGCCCTGGGGCCTGCTGCCCAGGCTTCAGCTCTGATCCACCACCGGACGCACTGGCAGGGGGGGCCGCGGCCGGTGCCTGGGGCGGCGTGTCGCCCTGTCTCTGCTGGGCCACGACGGCACCGGACGGCTGCTGAGAGCCGCGATGGGGGGATGGGCCCGGCTGAGCGAGCGCAGGCGCTGCCGACAGCAGCGTTGCGCCCAGCAGAGACAGGGCGAGCTTGGGTCCCAGCGAGCCAGCCATCAGCCTCGAAATCAGATGCGGACCGGCCGCGAATGCCGAGACCTTACCGGTAGACCCGGGGCTGGGGACAGGCCCCCTGGACCCGTTTGAGAACCTCCCCGTAGGCCTCGACCACACCGCCGAGATCCTGGCGGAAGCGGTCCTTGTCGAGGATGCGGTCCTGTTGATCGGCCACGGCCACATCCCAGAGCCGGCAGGTGTCCGGGCTGATCTCATCGGCGAGCACCAGCTCGCCCTGGCTGGTGAACCCGAGCTCCACCTTGAAATCCACCAGCTCCAGACCCACCCCGGCGAACAGGTGCCCCAGCGCGTCGTTGATGCGGTAGGCCAGCTGCTCCAGCTCCTGGCGCTGGGCGGGCGACAGCAGCCCGAGCCGCTCCAGCCGGGCCTCGCTGAGCAGGGGGTCACCCAGGGCGTCGTCTTTGTAATAGAGGTCGAGGAGGGGGGGATCCAGGCGGGTTCCCGGCGCGATCGGCAGCTGGCGACACAGGGAACCGGCCGCCCGGTTGCGGATCACCACCTCCACCGGCACGATCCGCACGGGCCGCACCAGCATCCAGGTGCGGCCCCGCTCGCCCTCGGCCAGTCCCTGGAAGTGGGTGGGGATGCCACAGCCCAGGAGGTGCTCGAAGATCAGGGCTGAGATCTGGCAGTTCAGCTGCCCCTTGCCGGCCAGCTGGGCCTTTTTCTGGGCATTGAAGGCCGTGGCGTCATCCTTGAATTCCACCGCCACCAGATCGGCCTGGTCGGTGGCGAACACCCGCTTGGCCTTGCCCTCATGCAGGAGCGACCCAACCGAATAGGAACTCATGGCTGCGCGGAAGAAGGGGAGGTGGCGGCGTGACCGCCGGGCTGGCGCGGCGAGCGCAGGTGCTGCTCCAGCTCCGGCCGGGGGCGTAAACGCCACTCACCGTAGACATCATCGATGCGGGGGCTGAGCCGCAGGCGGCGCTGCACCGCCAGGGCATCGGGAGCGGTGCCCTCCTCCAGGGCCAGTTGCTGGTCGAGCAGCTGGGCGACCAGCCCCCAGGCACCCGCCTGGGCCGCCTGCTCGAGGGCCCGCTCCAGCAGCTGCCGGCGCTCGGCCAGCGGCAGGGCCTGGGCCAGGGTCACGGCGCGACCCAGCCGGGCCGCACCCTGGGCACCGGCATGGCGACCGCTGAGCAGCACCTCAGCCGCCCGCTGGTGCCAACCCAGGGCTTCCACGTGGTCGGCCAGCACGTCCAGGGCAGAGCGCTGGGCGGTGGGCGACACCGGCAAGGCCAGGGGCTCGAGGCTGGCCAGGTCACCGGCGGCCAGGCGCCAGAGGGAATCGGCCGCCAGGCGATGGTCGAGGCCGGCCTGGGCCGCCTGCCACCGCAGCAGCAACCAGAGCTGGCGCTCGGAGCCGGGCCCGGGACGGCCCCGATCCAGCACCTCCAGGGCCCCAGCCGGGGCCTTGCAGCCGAGCAGGACCTCGGCGCGGGCCAGCAGCAGGCCCAGGGCTTCCGGTTGGGACGGGCGCTGCAGCAGCTGTTGCTGGACCTGCCGCAGCGCGGCCCCATCCCCAGCAGCCTGTGCCGCCTGGCAGGCCTGCGTGAGCGGAGCCAGGGGATCCCGCCGGGGAGGATCGCTGGAGGGCTGCTCCAGGCTGCGGGCCCCTTCGGCGGCGGCAGCCCAGGGAGCAGCCAGAAGGGCCCAGAGGAGCAGCAGCAGGGGGACCCGGGCGGGCCGGCTGGAGAATGGGGAGACGCCGGCCAGCATGACCAGACCCTGGGCCTGCGGCCCCACACAACGGCGCTCAACCTAGGGGAGCCGCGTCGGCC
>JBEDAU010000117.1:0-4503 GCA_041177605.1 Cyanobacteriota bacterium
AGGAACTGATAACAGACGAACCTCTTCTAAATCAAGATACCCATCTTGAACATTGGCAACGCGCAAGTAGGGAATATCTACTGTCTCTATGCCTTCCAGGTCTTTACCTTTGGCCATGCCAGTTTGAACATGCGCCAGGTGCTTCAAAGGCCTAACTTCCCAGTGCTCCGGCACCTTCCCCAGCCACTCCACCCCCGAATCCTTCATCGGCACATCCGGATTCAGCCCCTTGGTCATGGCATGGGAGATCACGGCCTGGCGCTTCTCCTGAAGCAGCTCGATCAGGCGTTGCGACTCAGCGATCAGGGCGTCGATCTTGGCGGTTTCACGGTTGAGGAAGCGCAAGATACACGCAAGCTCTAGGGCGGGAGGCGAGCAAATTCTCAGATTCTTGAACTCATCCCAGTAGAGTCGGAGTCGAAAGTCGGTGATCCCACGAGAAAAAGCTTGATTTCATTAACAGCGAACTCAGTTCTCAACAGGTACTCAATCCACTCAGTAGACAGGCTTGTCTTCGGTCTTGCCACGACATAAGCGGGACTTACCATCCCCTCCACGACAACGCTACCAAATGCGCCTTGCCAAGCCCTCATCATGTTGTAGACAAGGTCTCCGGGAACTACGCGCTTGTATTTTGACCGGTCATCACTACGAACAACTTTGCGATCCATCTCTTCTTCGCTGAGCTCCGAATCGGAAACCCCGTGATGAATGGAAACGCTGAGGACGGGGAGATCTTCATTTCCCGCCTCGACAACATCGGAGTACAGAGACGCAACTCTCTTGACCTCCCAATGGGCCGGCACCTCACCCAACCACTCCACGCCGCTGGGCTTGTAGGCCGGGTAACGGGGAAAGCTCATGGTTGGTTGTCCTCAGCTGGATCAGCAAAAACAGCCTTCACATCACGAGCACCATGCAGGACGCGGACGATGCGCAGGCAGACATCATCCTGGAGATAGAAGATCAGATAACGCCCCACAGGAAGGCTGCGCAGACCATCCAGCAGTTCGTCGCGCCGTCGCCCGGCGTCGGGATGGCGGGCCAGATTCTGGAACTTCGCATCGATCAGATCGATGAAGGCGTCGGCCTGGGCAGGGTTGTCGGCGGCGATGAACTCCCAGATCTCTGCCAGATCAACGCTGGCGCTGGGGGTGAGAACGACCGCCAGCACAAGTCAAACGCCCGGCTTGGAATCGACCTGCGCCCTCAGGCGCTGTCTCCCCGCGGCTTTGATTGCCTCCGGGCTCCAGGCCACCGGATCGCCACTGTCCAGTCCGTCCTGGATAGCGCGACGCAACTCCTGGAGCTGGAGATCCCGCAGCTGATCATGGTGTTCCATCAGCCGCAGGGCCTCGCGCACCACTTCACTGGCCGAGGTGTAACGCCCGGAAGCCACCTTCGCTTTCACCATCGCCTCCAGCTGGGGCGAGAGGTTCACGTTCATCGTCATGGCGATGACGACCAGAGCCGAACTCCTTGTTCACCCTACCCGCGTTGGCAAAGTTTGCCAAGACTTGGCTGGCTCGCAGGTCTGCGACCGCCTCCTCGTCCTCGGGTGAAGCCCACGCCTCCATCAGGCTGGCTTCCAGATCCTGCAAGTGCAGGGTTTCCTGCTCCAGCCCCAGGGCGGTTGTTACATCAATGCATGAAGGGGCGGCGGCTGGATCCGGGCGGAACACCGGCATGCCATCGGCATCGATGTCCAGCGCGTCAGTCTTCATCGCGCGTCTCCAAGGCCAAGTCGAGCTCGGCGCCTCGCAGCGTGCGTAGCTCGCCATCGATCGTGACCACAAGGCCCGTGTTGGTGATCCGGGCCAACTCGCGAGCGCGTAAGCCCGATCGCCGCAGGGCCGCTTCCACCCGCTTGAGGTCTGGGTCGTGATGCTGGTTCTGCCAAGGCTGACTCACGAACGGCCTCCCTGGGTGATCAGGTGCGGTGTGGCGCCGCGGCGCTGCTCAGCTTGGCAAGCACACCCTTGATTCAGCCATCCCCGTGGCTGCCCGTCGAGACCATTCGTGACGCCGATGCAGAAGCTGCATCGAAAGGGCCTCTTCACTGATGACTCGGGGTTGGCTCCAGCGAGCCCAGGTCCAGTGGCGAGCAGCTCATGCGCACGCCGCGCACAGGCGTTCTCGGCGCAGACGCAGCCAGTCGCTCAACTGGTTGCAGCCGTGTGATCACGCGTGTGATTCCTGTGTGATTCGTTGGAAACGACGCCCTCCTGAATAGGGTCAATTTTTCACTCACGGTGCCCCCAGCTCCCGCTCCAGGGCGGCGATCGCCAGGCGGGTGGGGAGTACGGCGTCGGGATTGAGGCTGATCGAGTCGATCCCCTCCTCCACCAGGAACCGGGCGAAGTCGGGGTAGTCGCTGGGGGCCTGGCCGCAGATGCCGATCTTGCGGCCGCAGCGCTTGGCCGTCTGGATCACCAGCCGCACCATCGCCTTCACGGCCTCATGGCGCTCGTCAAACAGCTCGGCCACCAGGGCCGAATCGCGATCGAGGCCGAGGGTGAGCTGGGTGAGGTCGTTGGAGCCGATCGAGAAGCCATCGAAGCGCGCCGCGAAGGCCTCCGCGGCGATCACGTTGCTGGGCAGCTCCGCCATCACATACACCTCCAGGCCGTTCTCGCCGCGCACCAGGCCGCTCCTGGCCATCTCCGCCAGCACCCGATCGCCCTCCTCCGGCGTGCGGCAGAAGGGCACCATCGGGATCAGGTTGGTGAGGCCCATCACCTCCCGCACCCGCTTGAGCGCCTGGCATTCCAGGGCAAAGGCCGCACGGAAGGCGGGGGCGTAGTAGCGCGAGGCGCCGCGCCAGCCCAGCATTGGATTCTCTTCCTGGGGTTCGAAGCCGGCGCCGCCCAGCAGGCGGGCGTATTCGTTGCTCTTGAAATCGGAGAAGCGCAGGATCACCGGCCGCGGGAAGAAGGCGGCGGCGATGCGGGCCATGCCCTGGGCCAGCAGGTCGATGTAGTAATCGGCCGGGTGGGCGTAGCCGGCCGTCAGCCGGGCGATCTCCTGCCGCTCCCGGGGGTCGGCGACCCGCTCCGGCTCCAGCAGCGCCAGCGGATGCACGCGGATGTGGTTGGCGATGATGAACTCCAGCCGGGCCAGGCCCACGCCGTCGCAGGGGATGGCCGCCAGGCTGAAGGCCTCCTCCGGGTTGCCCACGTTCATCAGGATCCGGGTGCGGGTGGCGGGCAGGTCGTCGAGCCGCTGCTCCTGCACCGTGAACGGCAGCGCGCCGCGGTACACCCGGCCCACGTCGCCCTGGCAGCAGCTCACCGTGATCGACTCGCCGTCGGCGATGCGGCGGCTGCCGTCGCCGGTGCCCACGATCGCGGTGATGCCCATCTCGCGGGCAATGATCGCCGCGTGGCAGGTGCGGCCGCCCTGGTCGGTCACCACGCCGCTGGCCTGCTTGAGGATCGGCTCCCAGTCGGGGTCGGTGCGGCGGGTCACCAGCAGGTCGCCCTTCTCGAAGCGCTGGATCTCGCTGGGGTCGTGGATCACCCGGGCCTTACCGCTGCTCACCGAGGCGCCGATCGCCCGGCCGCTCACGATCTCCTCGGCGCCACCGGGCTCCAGGTGCCAGCTGCGCAGCACCGTGCCCCGCTCCTGGCGCGACTGCACGGTTTCCGGGCGCGCCTGGAGGATGAACAGCTCGCCGCTGACGCCGTCCTTGGCCCACTCGATGTCCATCGGCGTGGGCTGGCCGCGGCGGGAGCTGTAGTGGCGCTCGATCACCACCGCCCAGCGGGCCAGGGTGAGGGCCTCTTCGTCGCTGAGGGCGAAGCGTTGCTGCTCGGCCTCCGGCACCGGCTCGTTGTGCACCGGCGCGCCGCCGGCCCCCTCGCCGCCTGAGGGCCCGGCGCCGTACACCATGCGGATCGCCTTGCTGCCCAGCCGCCGGCTCAGGATCGGCGCGAAGCCCGCCTCCAGGGTGGGCTTGAAGATCAGCCACTCATCGGGGTTGACCGCCCCCTGCACCACGTTCTCGCCCAGGCCGTAGGCGGCGGTGAGCAGTACCGCCTCGCGGAAGCCGGTCTCGGTGTCGATCGTGAACATCACGCCGGCGCTGCCCCGGTCGGCCCGCACCATGCGCTGCACGCCGATCGAGAGGGCCACCTCCAGGTGGTCGAAGCCGTTGAGCTGGCGGTAGGAGATGGCCCGGTCGGTGAACAGCGAGGCGTAGCAGCGGCGGCAGGCCGCCAGCAGGGCCTCCTCCCCCTCGATGTGCAGGTAGGTCTCCTGCTGGCCGGCGAAGCTGGCATCGGGCAGGTCTTCGGCGGTGGCGCTGGAGCGCACCGCCACCGCCGGCAGCTGGCCATCGGCATCAGCCAGGGCCCGGTAGGCCGCCTGGATGCCGGCCTGCAGCGGCTCGGGCAGCTCCGCGGCCAGCAGCAGGCCGGCATCCTGGCGGCCTACCGGGCCCAGGCTGATGCCGATGGCCAGCTGCCGGCGGTGGCGGTGCGCTCCAGCGCCACCGCCGAAGAC
>JBEDAU010000118.1:0-18236 GCA_041177605.1 Cyanobacteriota bacterium
GGTGGGCACGGTTCTGGTGGGCACGGTTCCGAGGGCCATGGCCAGCTGCCGGCCCGGCAGCCGATCCCTGGGGTGAAGCAGGTCATCGCCGTCAGCAGCGGCAAGGGCGGCGTGGGCAAGAGCACCGTGGCCGTCAACCTCGCCTGCGCCCTGGCGCGCAGCGGCCTGCGGGTGGGCCTGCTGGATGCCGACATCTACGGCCCCAACGCCCCCACCATGCTCGGGGTGGCTGATCGCACCCCGGAGGTGCGCGGCGAAGGGGCCAGCCAGCTGCTCACGCCGATCGAGAGCTGCGGCATCGCGATGGTGTCGATGGGCCTGCTGATCGACGCCAACCAGCCGGTGATCTGGCGCGGGCCGATGCTCAACGGCATCATCCGCCAGTTTCTCTATCAGGTGGAGTGGGGCGAGCGCGACGTGCTCATGGTCGACCTGCCGCCCGGCACCGGCGACGCCCAGCTCACCCTGGCCCAGGCGGTGCCGATGGCAGGCGTGCTGATCGTCACCACGCCCCAGCTGGTGTCGCTGGCCGATGCCCGCCGCGGACTGGCGATGTTCCAGCAGATGGGCGTGCCGGTGCTGGGGGTGGTGGAGAACATGAGTGCTTTCATCCCGCCCGACGCCCCGGACAAGCGCTACCCGATCTTCGGCAGCGGCGGTGGCGCCACCCTGGCCCGGGAGGCCGGGGTGCCACTGCTGGCCGAGCTGCCACTCGAGCTGCCGGTTCGGGAGGGTGGAGACAGCGGTGTACCGGTGGTGCTGTCGGCGCCCGTCTCGGCCACGGCCCAGGCCTTCCTGGCCCTGGCCGAGCGACTGGCGGCCACGGCGGCCGTGGCCGCCTGAGCTCCTTGCGACACTCCGCCCGGCCACGGCCATGATCAGCCTGGAGGCCCTGCGCCACTGCCTGAGCGAGGGGGTGCCCCCGGGCCGCAGCGACGAGGACAGCGCCAGGCGTCAGTGGTGGGCGGCCCTGGCCACCCTGCAGGAGGACCTGCTGCTGGCCCAGGAGCCGCTGGAGGGCCTCTGGATCGCAGCCCCCCTGCCCGCCCTTTACGAACCCCTGGTGCTCAGTCGGCTCACCGGCTGGATCTGGGCACCAGCCGAACTGGAGGAGCTGCTGCCGGCCGCCCCGCCGCTGTTGCCCGCCGCCCCGGGCGGCGCACCGCCCATATCCGATCTGGCGGCGGTGGAGCGCCTGCCGATCCTGGCGAGCGACGGCCTCGAGCCGCTGCTGGTGGTGATCACCCCCAGGGTGCAGGTGGGGCTCTGCCTCGATGGCCCACCCCAGCGACGGCGGCTGGTGGTGCGCTTCGACGCCGACGTGCTCTCGCGCCTGCTCAGCCTGGTGCACCAGCGGCTGGAGGCCCAGGACTCGGCGGCAGCTGAACGGCTGACGGCCGCACTCACCCGACTGGAGGCGCTGCACAGCGACAGCCACGCGGCCCTGCGCTTCTGGCCGAGGCTGGCCGAACGGCTGGCCGCCATGGCTCCCAGCCTCACCCTCCAACCCCTGGTGCATGGCCACCGGCCAGAGGTGCCCCGGGCGGTGAGCAGCGAACTGGCCCTGCTGGAGGCCCTCACCCATGAGGTGCGCACGCCGCTGGCCACGATCCGCACCCTGATCCGCTCCCTGCTGCGCCGCGGCGACCTGCCCTCCCTGGTGCGTGAGCGGCTGGAGCAGATCGACAGCGAGTGCAGCGAGCAGATTGACCGCTTCGGCCTGATCTTCCTGGCAACCGAGCTCCAGCGCCAGCCCAGCGGAGACAGCGGCACCGCCATGGGGGGCCTGGCCCAGACCGACCTGGCGGCCCTGCTGGAGCGCCAGCAGGACCTCTGGCAGCGCCAGCTGGAACGCCGCGGCCTCAGGCTGCGCTTGCAGATCGCCCCGGAACTGCCGCCGGTGCTCAGCGACCCAGCCCGTCTGGAGACGGTGCTGGGAGGCCTGATCGATCGCTTCGGCCGCAGCCTGCCGGCGGGGAGCCAGGTGAGCCTCAGCCTCCAGCCGGCCGGCGCCCGGCTCAAACTGCAGCTGAGCTGCGACACCACCGGCCTTGCCGGGCACAGGCCCCCCAGCACCGGCGAGCACAAACCCCTGGTGGGCCCGGTGCTGAGCTGGAATCCCACCACCGGGAGCCTGCAGCTGAGCCGCCAGGCCACCCAGCGCCTGTTCCAGCACCTGGGCAGCCGGCTCACCGAGCGCAGTGACAACGGCCTCACGGTGTTCTTCCCCGCCAGCACGGGCCGCACCACCCCGGTTTGTTGACGGGTGTGAAGAGTGCCCCGACCGGCGCGAACGGGCCAATTCAGCGGTGCTACGTTCCGCCTGAACCAGTCTGCCGACACCTCGATTTCTGCCATGACAGCAACGGCGCTGAGCGGTCAACTTCCCAAGTACATCGGCAGCACCGGCGGCCTGCTCAACGCCGCTGAAACCGAGGAGAAGTACGCGATCACCTGGAGCAGCACCAAGGCCCAGGCCTTTGAGCTCCCCACGGGCGGTGCAGCCGAGATGAACGCCGGCGAAAACATCATGTACTTCGCCCGCAAAGAGCAGTGCCTGGCCCTCGGCACCCAGCTCCGCACCAAGTTCAAGCCCCGCATCGAGGACTACAAGATCTACCGGATCTATCCCGGCGGCGACACCGAGTTCCTGCATCCCAAGGATGGCGTGTTCCCCGAGAAGGTGAACGAGGGCCGCTCCATGGTTGGCCACAACGCCCGTCGGATCGGCGCCAACCCCAATCCGGCCAACCTCAAGTTCACTGGTAAGAACACCTTCGACGCCTGATCACCCCAGGACCTGGTGAGTCAACTCTTATAAAGGCGGAGCTTCCAGCTCCGCCTTTTTTGCCGTCTGGTCATTCGATGTTGCACTCCGAGGATCGGGCCTTCTGTGACCGGTTGGCCGCTGGCCACACCTTCATTCCCCTCTGGAAGCGCTGGCCCGCCGATCTGGAAACCCCCCTCACGGCCTGGCTCAAAGTGGGCAGCACCAGCAGCCACGGGGTGCTGCTGGAGTCGGTCGAAGGTGGCGAGCGGATCGGCCGCTGGAGCTTCATCGTGGCCGATCCGCTCTGGACCCTCACCAGCCGGGGGGAACAGAGTGTGCGGCAGTGGCGCGATGGCCGCCAGGACCTGCTGCAGGGCAATCCCTTCCAGCTGTTGCAGGACTGCCTCGAGCCCCTGCACAGCGCGTCCATTCCTGGACTGCCTCCGGTCGGCCAGCTGTTCGGGTTCTGGGGCTACGAACTGATCCGCTGGATCGAGCCCAGCGTGCCGGTGCATGCGGCGGCTGCCGGAGCCCCACCGGATGGCTGCTGGCTGCTGGCCGACAGCCTGCTGGTGTTTGACCAGGTCAAACGCCAGATCACCGCCGTGGCCTACGCCGACCTCAGCGGCGGTGACGCCCCGGAGACTGCCTTTGCGGCGGCCCAGGAGCGCATCGCCTCCCTGGAAGCCCGGATGCACGCGCCGCTGCCGCAGGGGGTCACACCGCTGCAGTGGCACGACGCTGCCACCAGCGAGATCGTGGAGCGACTGCAACCGCTGAGCAACCGGGGCCAGGCCGATTTCCAGGCGGCCGTGCGCACGGCCCGAGAGCACATCGCCGCCGGCGACGTGTTCCAGCTGGTGCTGAGCCAGCGGCTGGAGAGCCGGATCCAGCGCGATCCCTTTGAGCTCTACCGCAGCCTGCGGATGGTGAACCCATCCCCTTACATGGCCTTCTTCAACTTCGGGGGCTGGTACCTGATCGGGTCCAGCCCGGAGGTGATGGTGAAGGCCGACCCCCTGGAAGACGGCCACATCCGCGCCTCACTACGGCCGATCGCCGGCACCCGCCCCCGCGGTGCCGATGAGGCCGAAGACCAGGCCCTCGCAGCCGACCTGCTGGCCGATCCCAAGGAGCGGGCCGAGCACGTGATGCTGGTGGATCTGGGCCGCAACGACCTGGGCCGGGTCTGCCGGCCCGGCACCGTGGCCGTGAGCGACCTGATGGTGATCGAGCGCTACTCCCACGTGATGCACATCGTGAGCCAGGTGGAGGGGCTGCTGGCCGCAGACAGGAGCGTGTGGGATCTGCTGATGGCCTCCTTCCCGGCCGGCACCGTGAGTGGAGCCCCCAAGATCCGGGCCATGCAGCTGATCCATGCCCTCGAGCCCGATGCCCGCGGGCCCTATTCAGGCGTCTACGGCGCCGTGGATCTGACCGGAGCGCTCAACACGGCCATCACCATCCGCACCATGGTGGTGCTGCCCCATCCCGAGGGGGGCTGGAGGGTGCAGGTGCAGGCCGGCGCCGGCGTGGTGGCCGATTCCGTGCCTGAGTCTGAATACCAGGAAACGCTCAACAAGGCCCGGGGCATGCTCAAGGCCCTGGCCTGTCTGCTGCCGGCCCAGCCATGAGCGATCTGTTGCTCAAGGGCTTCGAGGTGGAGATGTACACCGGCCGCCCGGACGGCGCGGTGGTGGGCTGCTCCGCTGCGGCGGCGGCCGCGCTGGCGGGCTTCGTGACGGAGCCCGATCAGCGCAACCTCGAATACATCACGCCCCCCGACGCCAGCTACGCCCGCCAGCTTGCGTTGCTGCTGGAGCCGCGGCGACGCCTGCGTGCCTGGCTGGGCCCCCGCGGCCTCACCCTGCTTCCCGGCAGCACCCTGAGCACCGGCGACAGCCGCCGGTTCGAGCGCTCTGATCCGCAAAACCCCTACCACAGCTTCATCGAGGCCACCTATGGCACGCGGGTGGTGACCGCCAGTGTGCACATCAACCTGGGACTCAGCGGCGACCAGGGCCCCGCGGCGATGGACCAACTGTTTGCCGGGCTGCGGTTGCTGCGCTGCGAAGCAGCCCTGCTGCTGGCCCTCTCAGCCAGCTCGCCCTTCCTCGATGGGGTCCCCACCGGCGCCCATTCCCAGCGCTGGCTCCAATTCCCACTCACCCCGCCGGAGGTGCCCCTCTTCCTCAGCCACCAGCACTACATCGCCTGGATGGAGGAGCAGCTGGCCGCAGGCACCATGCAGAACGTGCGCCATCTGTGGACCTCGGTGCGGCCCAATGGCGACCACCGCCCCCACGACCTCAACCGCCTGGAGATCCGCATCTGCGATCTGGTCAGCGACCCTCTGCTGCTGCTGGCGATCACCGCCTACGCGGAACTGCGGCTGCACCAGCTGCAGCGCCGGCCCGAGCATCACGACCCGATCCGGGCCAGCCAGCTCAGCCCAGCCGCCCTGGCCGCCCTGGCCGATGCCAACGACCGGGCCGCCGCCCAGGCCAGCCTGGACGCCAGCCTGCGGCACTGGCGGGATGGGCGTGACATCCAGGCCCGCCACTGGCTGCAGGGTCAGATTGAGGCGCTCGCCCCCCTGGCCGACGAGCTGGGGCTCGCCCCCCTGCTGGATCTGCTGCCCACCCTCCTGCGCGAGGGGAACCAGGCCATGCAGTGGCTGCAGCGCCACGCCGCCGGAGAATCGGTGGCGGCGATCGTGGCTGCCGAGGCCGCCGCCCTGGCCCAGCGGGAAGCCCAGCTGGCCAAGCTCAGCACAGAAGCCGGCCCCCTCCTTTTGGGATGATCAGCCCCATGCCAGCCGTCGACTCCCCCACTCCTGAGCCCAGCGCGGCGCCCCCCCGGGTCACCCGGCTGCTCGGCGAGCGGCTGGAGCTGGTCGAAGACCTCTGGCAGACGGTGCTGCACAGCGAGTGCCCGGCCGATCAGGCCAAACGGCTGCTCGAACTCAAACAGCTCAGTGCCAGCGGCGAGGACAGCCGCGAGACATCCGCCGCGATCGTTGCCCTGATCCGGGCCATGGACCTGGCCGAGGCCATCGCCGCGGCCCGCGCCTTTTCCCTGTACTTCCAGCTGGTCAACATCCTCGAGCAGCACATCGAGGAAGACAGCTACCTCGACAGCCTGCGCACCCATCCCGAGGCGGCCCCGAGCGACCCGTTTCTGCCGGCGCTGGCCAGCCAGAGCGATCCGCCCACCTTCCGCCAGCTGTTCGAGCGGCTGCGCTCCCTCAACGTGCCGCCGGCCCAGCTGGAAACGTTGCTGCGGGACCTGGACCTGCGGCTGGTGTTCACCGCCCACCCCACCGAAATCGTGCGCCACACGGTGCGTCACAAGCAGCGGCGGGTGGCCACCCTGATTCAGCGCCTGCAGCAGGAGAGCGATCTCAACCAGCTCGAGCGCCACAGCCTGCGCCAGCAGCTGGAGGAGGAGATCCGCCTGTGGTGGCGGACCGATGAGCTGCACCAGTTCAAACCCACGGTGCTGGATGAGGTCGACTACGCCCTCCACTATTTCCAGCAGGTGCTGTTCGAGGCAATGCCGCTGCTGCGCCAGCGGATCCGCAGCGCCCTCGCCGAGAGCTACCCGGATGTGGAGCCTCCCCGGGACTCCTTCTGCAGTTTTGGTTCCTGGGTGGGCTCAGATCGCGATGGCAACCCCTCGGTGACCCCTGAGATCACGTGGCGCACCGCCTGCTACCAGCGTCAGTTGATGCTGGAACGCTATGGGAAGGCGGTGGCGGAGCTGCGCGACCAGCTCAGCATCTCGATGCAGTGGAGCCAGGTGAGTGCGGCGCTGCTCGAGTCTCTGGAAATGGATCGGCTGCGGTTTCCCGAGATCTACGAGGAGCGGGCGGCCCGTTATCGGCTGGAGCCCTACCGTCTCAAACTCAGCTACGTGCTGGAGCGCCTGCAGCTCACCCAGGCCCGCAACCAGCAGCTGGCTGAAGCGGGCTGGGAAGCCCCCTGCGATGGCCCGGCCAGCCCCCCCACCAGCGGCGGCGGCCTGGGTGTGGCCCCCAGTCCGGAGCTGCACTACGCCACGGTGGATGAGTTCCGCGGCGACCTGGAGCTGGTGCAGCAGAGCCTCAAGGGCACCGGCCTCAGCTGTGAGCCCCTGCAGCACCTGATCAGCCAGGCCCAGATTTTTGCCTTCTGCCTGGCCAGCCTCGACATCCGCCAGGAGAGCACCCGCCACAGCGACGCCCTCGACGAACTCAGCCGCTACCTGCAACTGCCGGTGCCCTACGGCCAGATGGATGAGGCCGGCAAAGTGGCCTGGTTGCTGGCCGAGCTGCAGACCCGTCGCCCCCTGGTGCCGTCGTCAGCCAGCTGGAGTGCCCCCACGGCCGAGACCTTCGCCGTGTTCCGCATGCTGCACCGTTTGCAGCAGGAATTCGGCACCCGCATCTGCCGCACCTATGTGATCTCGATGAGTCACACGGTGTCAGACCTGCTTGAGGTGCTGCTGCTGGCCAAGGAGGCAGGCCTGGTGGACCCGGCCGGACAGCGGGCCTCCCTGCTGGTGGTCCCCCTGTTTGAAACGGTGGAAGACCTGCAGGGGGCCCCCGCGGTGATGGAGGCCCTGTTCAGTCAGCCCTTCTACCGCCGGCTGCTGGTGAGCGGCGAAGGCGAACAGCCGCTGCAGGAAGTGATGCTCGGCTATTCCGACAGCAACAAGGATTCCGGGTTTCTCTCCAGCAACTGGGAGATCCACAAGGCCCAGATCGCGCTGCAGCGACTGGCCAGCCGTCACGATGTCGCCCTGCGCATCTTCCATGGCCGGGGCGGTTCGGTGGGACGGGGCGGTGGACCGGCCTACCAGGCGATCCTGGCCCAGCCCAGCGGCACCCTGCAGGGTCGCATCAAGATCACCGAGCAGGGCGAAGTGCTGGCCTCGAAATACTCCCTGCCGGAGCTGGCCCTCTACAACCTGGAGACCGTGACCACGGCGGTGATCCAGAACAGCCTGGTGAGCACCCCGGTCGACGACACCCCCAGCTGGAACGCCCTGATGGAGCGCCTGGCGGCCCGCTCGCGCGACTTCTACCGGGCGCTGGTGCATGACAACCCAGACCTGGTGGCCTTTTTCCAGCAGTGCACACCGATCGAGGAGATCAGCAAACTGCAGATCTCCAGCCGGCCGGCCAGGCGCAAGAGCGGTGCCAAAGACCTCTCCAGCCTGCGGGCCATTCCCTGGGTGTTCGGCTGGACCCAGAGCCGTTTCCTGTTGCCCAGCTGGTTCGGGGTGGGAGCCGCCCTGCAGGAGGAACTGGACCGGGACCCCGGTCAACTGGAACTGCTGCAGCTCCTGTATCAGCGCTGGCCCTTCTTCCGCATGCTCATCTCCAAGGCGGAGATGACCCTCTCGAAGGTGGACATCGAGCTCGCCCATCACTACGTGCAGGCCCTGGGCCGGCCCGAATCCCGCCAGGCCTTCGAGGCGATCTTTGAGACGATCGCCGCCGAATTCGCCCTCACCCGCGACCTGGTTCTGCAGATCACCGGCCACCAGCGCCTGCTCGACGGCGATCCCGCCCTGCAGCTCTCCGTGGATCTGCGCAACCGCACGATCGTGCCGCTGGGTTTCCTGCAGGTGGCCCTGCTGCGTCGCCTGCGCGACCAGAACCGACAGCCGCCGATGAGCGAACCCGTGGCTGCCGCCAGCCGCGGGGAGGCCGATGGCCGCACCTACAGCCGCAGCGAGCTGCTGCGTGGTGCCCTGCTCACGATCAACGGCATCGCCGCCGGCATGCGCAACACCGGCTGACCACTCTGGAATCCCTGTTGCTCCCCTTCCGCAGCCAACCACCCGCCCCGCACCTGCGGCCGGGTTACGGGCTGGCGACCAATCCCTGGCCGGAGGCCACGGGCCTGAACCGGCTGCTGGAGCGGGCCGGCGAAGGGGCCCGTCCAGCCGAGCGCTGGCAGCGGGTGCTGGAGCGCAGTCTCTGGCATCTGGCCGTGGTGAATCCGAGCGGTGAACTGGTGGGATTCGTGCGGGCCACCAGCGATCTGGCCCTCAATGCCAATCTCTGGGACCTGCTCAGCGACCCGGAGGACCCGGCCCGGATCGAGGTGCTGCAGGTGCTGGTGCACGCTGCGCTGCAGCGGTTGCGGCGGGAGCTGGCGGGCTGCAGCGTCTCCCTGTCGGCGCCTCCGGAGGCCCTGAAGGCGCTGGAGCAGCATGGCTTCGTGATCGATCCGGGCGGGATTCGCGCCATGGGGTTACCCCTGCACTGAGCAGGCCCATAAAAAAACCTCCCCTGCCGGTGGGGAGGCTGGAACGGTTGGCAGACAGCGAGCATGGAGGGACTCGAACCCCCGACACTCAGAACCGGAATCTGATGCTCTATCCAACTGAGCTACATGCCCTTGGCCGCTGCAGCGGCTGCCGAGTTCTAGCTTAACTGCTCACCGCTACAGACCCATCCGGCTGCAACGCCTGGAGCTGTCCCACTTCCGCAACATCACCAGCCTGGAGCTGGTGCTGGAGGCGCCCCGGCTGCTGGTGGTGGGCCGCAACGGCGAGGGCAAGTCCAACCTGCTGGAAGCGGTGGAACTGCTCGGCAGCCTGCGCTCCCACCGCAGCAGCAACGATCGCGAACTGATCCAGCACGGGCACCCGGCCAGCCGTCTGCGCACCCTCGACTCCGAGGGGGACCTGCTGGAACTGGAGCTGCGGCAGCGTGGGGGCCGCCAGGCCCGTCGCAACGGCAAGACGCTGGAGCGCCAGCACGAGCTGCTGGGCAGCCTGCGCTGCGTGGGTTTCAGCGCCCTCGATCTGGACCTGGTGCGCGGCGAACCGGCCCAGCGGCGCCGCTGGCTCGACCGGGTGGTGCTGCAACTCGAACCGCTCTACGCCGAACTGATGGCGCGCTACGGGCGAATCCTGCGCCAGCGCAGCCAGCTGCTGCGCCGTGGCCTCGGGGGCGGTGCGGGCAGCCGCGAACAACAGGCGCTGCTGCTGGCCTTCGACCTGCAGCAGGCGGCCATCGGCACGCGCCTGCACCGCCGTCGCTGCCGGGCCCTGCGGCGCCTGGAACCGCTGGCCGACGCCTGGCAGCAGCGGCTCAGCGGCGGCCGCGAAATGTTGCAGCTGCGGTATCGCCCAGGCAGCGAGCTGCCGGAGCCGGAGGACGAGGAGACCTGGCGAGCAGCGCTGGCGGCCCAGCTGGCAGCCCAGCGCCCGGAGGAACAGCGCCTGGGCCAGTGCCAGGTGGGTCCCCACCGCGACGAAGTGGAGCTGCTGCTGGCGGGCCAGCTGGCCCGGCGGTTCGGTTCGGCCGGCCAGCAGCGCACGGCCGTGCTGGCGCTGAAGCTGGCGGAGCTGGAGCTGGTGCGCCAGGTGGTGGGCGAACCGCCGCTGCTGCTGCTCGACGACGTGCTGGCCGAACTGGATCCCGGCCGCCAGGGGCTGCTGCTGGAGGCCGTGGGGGAAGGCCACCAGTGCCTGGTCAGTGCCACCCACCTGGACGCCTTCGGCAACGGCTGGCGGCAGCGCAGCCAGCTGGTGCGGATGGCCGGCGGGCAGGTGGAGCAGGACTGAGGCCCGTTGCCGCTGTTCAAGCACGTATGGTGGTGGGCTTGTGTGGTCGGATTCGATGACCCAGAGCCTGCCCTGCCTCCACCCCAACCCGGGATGGACCGGAGCCTCCGATGCCGCCCAGCCGGCAGCCCCCCTGCCCCATCAGATCTCTGAAACGGTCGGGAAACACTGCATTCTCGAGCTCTACAACTGCGACAGCACCCGGCTCGACGACGAAGCTTTCCTCAGGGACACCATCACCACGGCAGCCAAACGGGCTGGTGCCACCCTGCTCAACCTGATCACCCACCGTTTTGAGCCCCAGGGAGTCACCGGGCTGGCCCTGCTGGCGGAATCCCACATCTCGATCCACACCTGGCCGGAATCGGGCTACGCCGCTGTGGATGTGTTCACCTGCGGGGATCACACCATGCCCGAGCGGGCCTGCCAGGTGCTGGCCGAAGAGTTGGGTGCCCGCCACCAGAAGCTCACCAGCTTCCGCCGCGAAACCCCCTGCAGCATCGCCGGCAGCGACCGTGCACCGCTGCTGGCTGCCTAGTCCGGGCCCTGTTCGGATCGAACCAGGGCCCGGTTGAGCTTGCCGCTCACCAGGCCCTCCAGATCCAGGCTCACGGCCGTGAAACCCAGTGCAGCGAAGGCCGACACCAGATCGCACCGACGACCAGGGTCACTCCACCGTTCCAGTGCAGCCCCGAGCTGGTCGGCCGGCAGCTCAATGCGCGCGGTATCTCCCTGGCTCCTCACCCGCAGCTCCCGCCATCCCTCCTGCCGCAGCCAGGCCTCAGCGCCGGCCACCCGCTGCAGGCGCGTGGCCGTGATCGGTTCGCCATAGGGAAAACGGGAGGCCAGGCAGGGCTGGGCCGGCTTGTCCCACCAGGGCAATCCCAGGGCGCGGGAGAGCTGACGCACCTGGGCCTTGCCGATGCCCAGCTCGGCCAGAGGGGACCGCACCCCGGCATCCCGGGCCGCCTGGATGCCGGGGCGGTGGTCGGCCAGGTCGTCGGCATTCACCCCGTCCAGCACCGGGGCACCCCCAGCGGCAGCCGCAATCGGGGTCAGCAGCCGGTGGAGCTCCCGCTTGCAGGCGTAGCAGCGCTCAGCGGGATTGCTGGCATAGGTGGGATCGCTGAGCTCGGCGGTGGCGATCTCCCGGTGACGCAAGCCAAGCCAGTGGGCCTGCTCGACCGCCTCACGGCGCAGATGGGGGGCCAGGGCGGGGGACACCCCGGTGATTGCCAGGGCCCGCTCACCGCACTGCTCCAGGGCCAGGGCGGCGACCAGGGCACTGTCCACACCACCGGAATAGGCCACCACCACCGCAGGCAGGGGGGCCAGCTGGGCGCGCAGCCGCTGGAGCGCCCGGTCCAGCTCGGGCGGCAGGGTCTCAAGCAGGCGGAAGGTCATGGCGGCAATCCTGCCAAGCAGCGCCGGTAGCATCAGCCCATGAGCAGCACGCAAACGCCGCAGCGGGGGACGGGCCGCGGGATCGGCATCCGCACCGCCGCCGGCAGCGACGAGCGCGCCCACGGCCAGCTGCATGTCTACGACGGCGAGGGCAAGGGCAAGAGCCAGGCGGCCCTGGGGGTGGTGCTCCGCACCATCGGCCTGGGGATCTGCGAACAGAAACGCACCAGGGTGCTGCTGCTGCGCTTTCTCAAGGGCCCAGGCCGCGCCTACGACGAGGACGCCGCCATCGAAGCGCTGCAGCAGGGTTTTCCCCACCTGATTGACCAGGTGCGCACCGGGCGGGGCGACTTCTTCACCGCCGAGGAGGTGACCCCATTCGATCGGCAGGAGGCCCAGCGGGGCTGGGACATTGCCAGGGGCGCCATCGCCAGCAACCTCTATTCCGTGGTGGTGCTCGATGAGCTCAATCCGGTGCTGGATCTGGGACTGCTCGATCCCGATGAGGTCTGCCGCACTCTGGCGGCCAAGCCCGATGGCATGGAAGTGATCTGCACGGGCCGGGGCGCCCCCCGCCAGCTGGTGCAACTGGCCGACCTGCACTCAGAGATGCGTGCCCACCCGGGCGATGGGGGCCTGGAGGGCATCGAGGTCTACACCGGTGAGGGGAAGGGGAAGAGCACCAGTGCCCTGGGCAAGGCCCTGCAGGCGATCGGCCGCGGCATCAGCCAGGACAAGAGCCACCGCGTGCTGATCCTGCAATGGCTCAAGGGCGGCAAGGGCTACACCGAAGACGCCGCCATCGCCGCCCTGCGCGAGAGCTACCCCCACCTGGTGGATCACCTGCGCTCCGGCCGCGACGCGATCGTCTGGCGCGGCCAGCAGCAGCCAATCGACTACGTGGAAGCCGAGCGGGCCTGGGAGATCGCCCGTGCGGCCATCGCCAGTGGCCTCTACAAGACCGTGATTCTTGATGAGATCAACCCCACCGTCGACCTGGAACTGCTGCCCGTGGAACCGATCGTGCAGACCCTGCTGCGCAAACCGGCCGAAACCGAGGTGATTCTCACCGGCCGCTGCAAGAACCGCCCCGCCTACTTCGATCTGGCCTCAGTCCACTCGGAGATGGTGTGCCACAAGCACTATGCCGAGCGCGGGGTTGACCTCAAGCGGGGCGTGGATTACTGAGCCAACCCGGGTGGCCGCTGAGCCGGGCTCAGGACTGGCTCAGTACCGCTGCACCGAGGGATCCACCTCCTGGCTCCAGGCGTCGATGCCGCCGGCCACATTGACGCCCTCAATGCCATGGCGGCCCAGGGCGATCAACGCCTTGGCGCTGCGCCCCCCCAACTTGCAGTGCACGTAGAGCTTCTTACCCACCGCCAGCTCCCGCACCCGTTCGATGGCGGTCCCGTTCTCGATCTGATCCAGCGGCACGAGCACCGAGCCGGGAATCACGGCAATATCAGCCTCCTGGGGGTTGCGCACATCCAGCAGCAGGATGTCCTCCAGCTGGCCGTCGATCACGGTCTTGAGCTCAGCCACGGTGATGCTGGGCACGCTGCCCGCCTCCTCCTGCCCGGGGGCGGTCCCGCCCACGCCGCAGAACTCCTGGTAGTCGATCAACCGGTCGATCACCGGGCGCTCGGGATTGGGCCGCAGCCTGAGCTCGCGGAACTTCATGCCCAGGGCATCGAACAGCAGCAGGCGGCCGCTGAGGGTGGTGCCGATGCCGGTGATGATCTTCACGGCTTCGGTGGCCTGGATCACGCCGATGATCCCGGGCAGCACGCCCACCACGCCGCCCTCGGCGCAGGAAGGCACCATGCCCGGCGGCGGCGGCTCGGGGAACAGGTCGCGGTAGTTCGGGCTTTCGGCATCCAGGTTGAACACCGTGGCCTGGCCTTCGAAGCGGAAGATCGAGCCGTACACGTTGGGCTTGCCCAGCAGCACACAGGCGTCGTTCACCAGGTAGCGGGTGGGGAAGTTATCGGTGCCGTCGCATACCAGGTCGTAGGGCGCGATGATCTGCAGGGCGTTCTCGCTGCTGAGCGCCGTTTCATAGAGATCCACCTGGCAGTGGGGGTTGATCTCCAGGATGCGGGCCTTGGCCGACTCGATCTTGGGCTTGCCCACCCAGCTGGTGCCGTGGATCACCTGCCGCTGCAGGTTGGAGTGGTCCACCACGTCGAAATCGACGATGCCGATCCGGCCCACGCCGGCGGCGGCCAGATAGAGCAGCAGGGGGGAGCCCAGCCCGCCGGTGCCCACGCACAGCACCGAGGCGGCCTTGAGCCGCTTCTGCCCCTCCATGCCGATCTCCGGCAGGATCAGGTGGCGCGAGAAGCGGGCCACCTCATCGGGGCTGAGCTGAACGCCGCTGATATCGGGAGGAAGCAAGGCCGGCAGGCGCGATCAATCCACCATTCTCCATGGCACCTGGCGCGGCCTGGTGCCCTGCTCCTCCAGCCACCAGGCACGGCACTGGCCCGCGGGACCAGCAATCACCATCAGGGCCGGCGCGGCGGTGAGCTGCCGGTCGGAAGCGGAGGGCTCGGGCGCACTGGCGGGGTGGCTGTGGGCGGCCCCCAGCACCTCCAGATCCCTTGAGCGGGCCCAGCGCTGGGCCAGCAACTGCTCGCGCGGATCGAGCAGGAAGCGGCGGCGGCGCGCGGCGGGATCGGGCCAGATGTTGAGACAGGGCCACAGCCGCTGCAGCTGCCAGCTGGCGCCCTGACGCCGTCCCAGCAGGAGCAGGCAGCCCTCCTGGGGTGCCGCGGCCTCCAGCAGCGCCTGCAGCACGGTGAGGAGATGGCAACTGGCTTGGAGTTCGGCTGGCGCGGCGAAGGCCATGCAGATACGTTATGGACCGTTGTTCACGGCGCAACGTCAGCCGCAGGTCATGATTGAGACCCCCGAAGCCAGCGCCACCAACGTCTCCGCCAGCCCCGCTGAAGCCAGTGCAGAGGCGGTCGAGTCGACCGTCAACTTCAGCGAGCGCTACGCCGAGGTGATCGGCAAGGTCAACACCACCCTCGAACAGGTCGACTGGAACCAGATGGGCCGCATCGGCAAGGCCGTGGGCGTGCTGATGGTGGTGATCGTCGCCCAGATCCTGATCAAGGGTGTGCTGGACACGATCAACCTGCTGCCCGTGGTCCCGGGGCTGCTTGAGCTGCTCGGCCTGGTGGTGGTGGGCCAGTGGAGCTGGACCAACCTCACCACGAGTGAGAAACGCGCTGCCGTGGTGAGCAAGCTGCAGAGCCTGCGCCAGGAATACCTGGGCTGACCCTGGACGGGTCCCTTCCGCTGGCCCAAGCGCCGGGGGCGTGCGCAATGGGCAGCCGCCTGGGGCCTCTGGGAGCTCAGCCTCCAGCCCCTCCCAGGAGGCGATCAATCGAGCTCTGGGCCTGCCCCTGGTAACCACCGCCAAACAGGTTGGCGTGGTTGAGCAGGTGATAGAGGTTGTAAAGGTCCAATCGGTCCGACCAGCCGATGGGGAGTGGCCAGCTGGCTCCATAACCGTCGAAGAAGGCTGCTGGGAAGCCGCCGAAGAGTCGTGCCATCGCCAGATCCACCTCCCGATCCGCCCAGTGGGTGGCCGGGTCGAAGAGTGCAGCCCCGTGTGGTTCGCCGGGCGGCCGTTGCAGCAGGCCGGCGTTGCCACTCCAGAGGTCACCGTGCACCAGCACGGCCGGGCAGTGGTGCGCTGCCAGCAGTTGGCCGGCGCGCTCCAGCACCGCCTCGCCATGACGCAGGGGCTGGCCGCGCCGCGCCGCGAGCCGCAACTGGGGCGCCAGCCGTCGCTGCACGAAGAAATCCGCCCACTCCGGCAACCAGCCGTTGCGCTGGGGCGTGGCGCCGATGAAGTTGTCGGTGGAGAAGCCGAAGCCAGCTGAGCTGCCCCCGGCAGCGCTGCGGCGATGCAGCTCCGCCAGGCCCGCCCCGAGGGCCGCCCAGCCTGCGGCTGAAGCGGTGCTGCCCCCAGCCCCACTGGCCAGGTCCAGCCAACTGAGCACCAGCACGGCTGTGGGCCCGGCCCGACCCAGGGCCAGCGGCTCCGGCAGACGCAGCTGAGCCGGGGCCCATGGGGCCAGGGCCTCCAATCCCTGCTGCTCCGCGGCAAGCAGGGGGAGGGCGTCGGCGGCGTTGGTCTTGGCGAACACGCGGCGACCATCGGCCAGATCGAGCCGCCAGGCCCGATGGATGCAGCCCCCTGCCACCGGCTGAGCCGCCCGCACCGGCAGGCCGAGCCGCTGCTCCACGAAAGCCAGCAGCTCCCGCTCCGGCGTATCCGCCCGCCGGCGATGCGTCGCTGCCATTGCCCCGGCCCCCTCGCCTGCCGCCACGGGTTGTCAGCATGCCGCCATGGAGACCCGCACTGATGTGGTGGTGGTGGGCGCCGGCATCGCCGGACTCACCGCCGCGGCCCTGCTGGCCCAGGCAGGGCTGGCGGTGGAGTTGCTGGAGGCCCACGGGCAGAGCGGCGGCTGTGCCGGCACCTTCCGCCGTGGCCCCTACCTGTTCGATGTGGGGGCCACCCAGGTGGCGGGTCTGGAGCCCGGGGGGAGCCACTACCGCCTGCTGGCCCACTTCGGCCTGCCGGTGCCCGAGGCCACACCACTGGATCCAGCCTGCGTGGTGGATCTCAGCGATGGCCGACCGCCGGTGCGGATCTGGCGCGACCCGAGCCGCTGGGCGGCGGAACGGGACCAGCACTTCCCCGGCAGCGGGCTGTTCTGGCAACTCTGCGCCTTGTTGCACCAGGCCAACTGGGCCTTCGCCGGCCGCGACCCGGTGCTGCCGCCGCGCACGCTCTGGGATCTGGGCCAGCTGCTGCCGGCCCTGAGGCCCGCCAACCTGGCCAGCGGGCTGCTGGCCGGCGCCACGGTGGCCGATCTGCTCGCGCTGACCCGCTGCGATGGCGACCCGCGCCTGCGCCGCTTCCTCGACCTGCAGCTGCGGCTCTATTCCCAGGAGCCGGCCGACCGCACGGCCGCCCTCTATGGCGCCACGGTCCTGGCCATGGGACAGTCCCCCCTGGGACTGTGGCACCTGCAGGGCTCGATGCAGGTGCTCAGCCAGCAGCTGGAGCAGGCCCTGGGCGCTGCGGGCGGGCGGCTGCGGCTGCGGCACCGGGTGAGCAGGCTGGAGCGCTGCGGCTCCACGGGCCGATCAGCCTGGCTGGTGCGGGGCGAGGCGGCGGGCCCCGGCGGCCGCTGGCGGCCCTTCGTGCAGGCGGCCAGGGATGTGGTGCTGGCGCTGCCGGTGCAGAGCCTGGCCCAGCTGCTGGGCGACCAGCTGCCGGGCGGCTACCGGCGGCGGCTGACGCACCTGCCCGATCCATCCGGGGCGCTGGTGTTCTACGGGGCGGTGGATCGGGCCGTGCTGCCACCGGACTGCCCCGCCCACCTGCAGCTCGACTGGGCCGATCCGGGGTCGCTGTTCGTGTCGGTGAGCCGCGAGGGCGACGGCCGGGCCCCGGCGGGCCAGGCCACGGTGATCGCCAGCGTGTTCACGCCGGCCAGGCCCTGGTTCGCCCTGGAACCGGCGGCCTACGACAAGGCCAAGGCTGCGGCCCTGACCGCCATCCAAGGAGGCCTGCAGCAACGGCTCGGCATCCCGCCCGGCCAGTGGCGCCACGGCGAACTGGCCACCCCCAGAGGCTTCGCCCGGTGGACGGGACGACCGTTCGGCTTCGTGGGCGGCCTGGGCCAGCATCCCAGCCGTTTCGGCCCCTTTGGGCTGGCCAGCCGCACCCCCTTGCCGGGCTTGTGGCTGTGCGGTGACTCGATCCACCCCGGCGAAGGCACAGCCGCCGTTGGACTCTCGGCTCTGATGGCCTGCAGACAACTCTTGGCCCGGCGCGGTGTGGCACTGACCGTCAGCTGAGCGACTCCGGTGGGGCAGCCGGCCGATCTGGCACCTGCACGAAGGGCGGCCGCAGCTGGGCACTGCGCTCGAGGATCTGGCGCAGCCCATCCCAGTCCCCCTGGCGGACCCGTTGCTCCAGCACCTCCAGCTGCTGGCGATAGGCCTCCAGGGCTGCCAGCACCGCCGGCTGGTTGCAGCGGGCCATCAGCGTGCCCAGCTCCGGGTTGCCCCCCCCCACCCTGGTGGTGTCGGCAAAGCCGCTGGAGGCCAGCTCACGCACCAGGGCGGCCGGCGCCAGCGGCCGGTCCGCCGCCTGGAGCAGGGCCGCGCTCACCAGCACCGGCAGATGGGAGATCAGGGCCACCGCCTGGTCGTGATCGCCGGCGCCGCAGGTGAGCCAGCGGGCCCCCACCGTGGTGGCCAGGGTACGCACGGCAGCCAGCGCCTGGGAATCGGTGGCCGCGTCGGGCGTGGCCACCCACGGCCGGCCTGCAAACAGACCCGCCAGCCCGGCCACCACCCCCCCGTTGTGGCCCGCCAACCGATGGCCGGCACCGCCGCGGCGGGGGGGGGGGCCGGGCGGGCGGGGCTGTTTGGAGGCCGGCCGTGGGTGGGCCCCCCC
>JBEDAU010000119.1:0-2766 GCA_041177605.1 Cyanobacteriota bacterium
AGACCAGCCAGGGCTCGGGGCCGGCGAAATGGGCGAACAGGGCCGGACCGAGTTCTGGTGGCGGCGGCTCCTGATGGCCGCAGGCGATCAGGCATGCGGTGATCAGATCACACCACCAACCCTCCTCGCGCTGCCGCAGCACCTCTCCCTCCAGGCCCGGGAAGGCCAGCGGCGGTGCCTGACGGAACAGCTGCGGGAACACCCGATTGATGGCGGCCGCCTCCACCGCGATGCCGTGGGCCGCGGCAAGGTCGGCGTAGGAGTCGCCCACGGAACGGCGCAACCCGATCAGCGTTCCCATGGCATCCAGCAGCAGCGCCGCTGGTGCTGGGCCCAGCTCGGTGGTCAGAGCCATGCGCTGAGCCAGCCACGGGCCACCCGCAGCTGGTGCTGAGGCCCCGGCAGCCTTGCCAGGTAGGCCAGGCGACGCAGTTGGAAGGCTGCCGGTCCGGCCAGAGTCAGGCCCATGCCGGTGACGCTGGCCTCGCCGATGCCCAGGCCGAGCATCTCGCCGAGGTCGTTCCAGCGGAATGGTTCCAGCGGCTCACCGTGGCGTTGATGCACCAGGTTGGCGGCCACGCATCCCGCCTGTTGGTAGGCCACCTGGGCAGTGGCGGGGTGGCTGCTCTGGTCGTCAAGCGGGCAGGCAGCGGCATCGCCCAGGGCGAACACGGCTTCGGTGCCGATCACCCGCAGGTCCGCGTCGCAGGGCAGGCGGCCGCGGTGATCCAGCGGCACCGGAGGGGTGAACTCCGGCACACAGGCGGTGACCCCACCGGTCCAGATCACGGCCTCGCACGCCAAGGGCTCCAGGGCGCCGGCCGACGCCGAATCGGTGGCACCGCCCTGGAGTTCGAGTCCGGTGGCATGGACCGCGGCCACGCGGGTGTGGGTGCGCAGGTGCACATCGCGCCGTCGCAGGGCCAGATGAGCCTGTTCACGGTTGAAGGAACGGGAGCCGGGCAGCAGCTCGGGACCCTGTTCGATCAGCTCGATCCCTTCGGCACCGTCGAGAAGGTCGGCCAGTTTGCAGGCCAGTTCAACCCCACTGGCCCCGGCTCCCACCACCGCCAGCCGTTGCTGGGGTTGGGGTTGCAAGCGCAGTCGGCGCACCAGCTGCTGCAGTCGGTCCACGTCCTCCAGGCTCCGGAAGCTGAGGGCGTGCTCCAGCACTCCTGGAATGCCGTACGTCTGGGGCCGGCCGCCGGTGGCCACCACAAGGGCGCTGTACGACAGTTCTCGACCCCCATCGGTGCGTAGCCGCCGGTCGGCGTGGTTGATCGCCACCACCCGCTCCTTGAGCCAGGCCACACCACGGCCCGCCAGTAGATCGCCGTAACGGGGTGCGATCTCCCAGCGGCGCAGCTCAGCGCTGAGCACTTCGTAGAGCAGCGGCAGAAACAGAAAGCGTTCCCGGGGCTCAATCAGCAGCACCGGAACGCCGCCGACCCCCGCCAGGTTCAGCCCCGTGGTCAGTCCGCCGAATCCTCCTCCCACCACGATCACGGGATCGACCGCGGCATCGGAGATCGCTGAGGGCACGGGGGTGCTGCGGGCAGGTGATGTCTCCAACGAACCCTAACCAGCCACCGTCGCAGGAGAAGATGGGAGGATGACGATGTCCCTGTCCCCGGTCGATTCTCAGCAGCTCTGCGCCGATCTGGAGCAGCGCGATGCCCTCGGTCGTCTGCAGTGGGGTGTGGAGGCCTTTGGAGACGGCTTTGCCCTGACCACCAGCTTCGGCATTCAAGCGGCCGTCTCGCTGCACCTCGTGAGTCGTCTGCCACGACCGGTGCCTGTGCTCTGGGTGGATACCGGTTATCTGCCCGCCGAGACCTACACCTACGCTGAGATGCTGATCGAACGGCTGGGCCTGCAGGTGCATGTGGCCCAGGCGAAGGTCAGCCCGGCGCGGATGGAGGCTCTGCACGGCCGACTCTGGGAGACGGGCCGTGTGGAAGACCTTGAGCTGTATCACCGCATCCGCAAGGTGGAACCCCTGGATCGGGCCATGGCCGACCTCGGTGTGACCTGCTGGGCCAGTGGTGTGCGCGGTCGCCAGACCGATCACCGCCGCGGGATGCAGCCCCTGGAGATGGTGCGTGGCCGATGGGCTCTGCGGCCTCTGCTCGATTGGACCAGCCGTGACGTGTACTACTACATGGAAGAGAACGGCCTGCCACAACACCCGCTGTTCGCCCAGGGCTATTCCACCGTTGGCGACTGGCATTCCAGCGCTCCAGATGATGGCAGCAACTCCGGCCGCTCCACCCGTTTCGGCGGTCTCAAGCAGGAGTGCGGCATTCACCTGCCGGGCCTGGCCGGCGAAGGTATCTGAATGGGGCGGTTGTTGCTGGTGGGCAACAGCCGTTGGCACTGGGCGCAGCGGTTGCTGCCATCCGGATCTGAGTCTCGGGGACTGCATTGCTGGCATGAGTCGGCTCCACCGGCCGCCAACGATGGCTGGTCCGATCTGGAAGCCTGGGCGGCGGTGGGTCCGCTGCCAGCAGGGCTGGCGTTGCCGGCGCAGCGCCGTGTGGGCCTGAAGAGGGTGCCGCTGGCGGAGATGCCTGACTGGCTGGGGGTGGATCGCGCCCTGGCAGGGTGGCAGGCCTGGCGCAGCCAGGGACATGGGGTGCTCGTTGCCGATGCCGGCACCTGCCTCAGCCTCACCTGGGTCGATGGGCAGGGGCGGTTCCGCGGCGGGCGCCTCAGCGCGGGCCTCGGACTGCAGCTGCGTAGCCTCGGAGCGGCAACCGTTGCACT
>JBEDAU010000120.1:0-4375 GCA_041177605.1 Cyanobacteriota bacterium
GCCTGCATCAGGGCAACGCTCGAATCCTTGGTCGGCCAGAGCCGTTCGATCGGGTCGATGATGAACAGCTGGGACCGCCAGGCGGCAGAGGAAAGCGGCAAGGGATGACTCAGGCCTGGGAGGGGGTCAGCATGACGTCAAGGTCGCCGCTGGCCTCGAGCGCGTGCAGCTCATCACAGCCGCCGATCGGCTGGTTGTTGATGAAGATCTGGGGGACGCTGCTGCGGCCACGGGACCGTTTGATCATCGCCTCGCGACCGGCGTCATCGCCATCGATGGCGTATTCGCTGTAGATGACACCCTTGCGATCCAGCAGACCCTTGGCGCGGATGCAGAAGGGGCAGAAGCGCCAGGTGTAGATCTCCACCCGGGCGGACCTGCCGCTCGCCTGTGCCGGGGACGTGGAGGGGCCTGCCATCGGCTTCGCCAGCTTGCTGCTGGTCAATCCTACGGGCGCCGCGCTGACTGCGACGCGCTGATACGGTCGGAAGACGCCGCCATCCGTCCCCGGTGCTCGATCTCACCGATTTCAAGCGCGATCTCTCCGAGCTCACCGACCGCCTGGGCCATGCCCAGGACTGTCTTTGACGTCCCTGCTCTGAAAGCACGCCAGCAGGACCTCGAGCAGCTCGCCTCCCAGCCCGGCTTCTGGGACGACCAGCAGCAGGCCCAGAAGCAGATGCGCCAGCTCGACGAGGTGAAGGAGCAGCTCGAGCAGCTGCGCCGCTGGCGCGCCGCTGTGGACGATGGCCGGGCCACGCTCGAACTGCAGGAGCTCGAGGCCGACACCGAGATGCTGGAGGAGGCCGCCCAGGGCCTGCGCCAGCTGCGCGCCGAGCTGGATCGCTGGGAGCTCGAGCGGCTGCTCTCCGGCCCCTACGACAAGGAGGGCGCCGTGATCAGCATCAACGCCGGCGCCGGCGGCACCGACGCCCAGGACTGGGCCCTGATGCTGATGCGCATGTACACCCGCTGGGCGGAGGATCACGGCATGAAGGTGACCGTGGACGAGCTCTCGGAGGGGGAAGAGGCGGGCATCAAGAGCTGCACGATCGAGATCGAGGGCCGCTACGCCTACGGCTACCTGCGCAATGAAAAGGGCACGCACCGGCTGGTGCGGATCTCACCGTTCAACGCCAACGACAAACGCCAGACCAGCTTCGCCGGTGTGGAGGTGATGCCGAAGCTGGAGGAGGAGGTCAAGCTCGACATCCCCGACAAAGACCTGGAGATCACCACCTCCCGCTCCGGCGGTGCCGGCGGCCAGAACGTCAACAAGGTGGAGACGGCCGTGCGCATCCTGCACATCCCCACCGGCCTGGCGGTGCGTTGCACGCAGGAGCGCTCGCAGCTGCAGAACCGCGAGAAGGCGATGGCGCTGCTGATGGCCAAGCTGCTGGTGATCGCCCAGGAGCAGCGCGCCGCCGAGATCGCCGACATCCGCGGCGACATCGTCGAGGCGGCCTGGGGCAACCAGATCCGCAACTACGTGTTCCACCCTTACCAGATGGTCAAGGACCTGCGCACCCAGCACGAAACCACCGACGTGCAGGGGGTGATGGACGGCGACCTCGATCCCTTCATCCAGTCGCTGCTGCACGCCGGCGTCGAGGTGGGAGGCAGCAGCGATGACTGACGCCCAAGGCGAACGCCATCAAGCCGAACGCCAGGCTGAAAGCCCCAGCTTCGTGAAGCTGGCCATGCGCAACATGGTGCGCAAGGGCCGCCAGAGCCTGCTGCACTTCGGCCTCACCGCGGTGGGCCTGCTGGGCTTCCTCACCCTGATCGCCTGGCTGGGGCGGCCCCAGCTGCCCGGGGGCTGAGGTGGCCGCCATCCCCGATCTGGACCTGGCCTTCTCAGCCGATCCGCAGCTGGGGGCGGCGCTGGGCGATGCCGGCGGCAGCTGGCTCGACCCCCTGGAGGGGGCTGATCGCTGGCACGGGCTGCTGGCCAGCTGGCTGGGCGAGCTGGCGGCCGAGCTGCCGGCCAGGCTGCAGGCGCCCGCCTACAGCCTGGGCCTCAGCCTGGTGGGCGACGCCGAGATCGCCGCCCTCAATGGCGACTGGCGCCAGAAACCGGGCCCCACCGATGTGCTGGCCTTCGCGGCCCAGGACGACGGCCTCCACGAGGCTCCGCCGCTGCCGCTACCGGCCTGGGCCCATGACGACGACGGGGACGCCGACGAGGCCAGCGAGCCCCTGGAGCTGGGCGACATCGTGATCTCGGTGGATACCGCCGCCCGCCAGGCCCCGGAGCACGACCACACCCTGGAACAGGAACTGCTGTTTCTGGCCAGCCACGGCCTGCTGCACCTGCTGGGCTGGGACCACCCGGATGAGCCGAGCCTGGCGGCGATGCTGGCCCGCCAGGAGCAGCTGCTCAGCCGCTGCCCCCCTGACGCTGGCGAGCACCGGCGTTAAGGTTCCACCACGCCATGGCCACCCCCCTGCCCAGCCGCCACCGCCGCCGCGGCCTCCAGCCGGTGGAGCTGGAGACCGAGCGCTCCGGACCTGAGTCGCGGCCCATCCGGCGGGGCGCCTGGGCCGTGGCCAACGACCTGCCCTCCAGCTTCCGCTACGCCGCCCAGGGACTGGCCTACAGCTTCCGGAGCCAGCGCAATTTCCGTATCCATGTGGGCATGGGCGCGGTGACCTTCGGCCTGGGCCTGTGGCTGGCCCTGCCCCCGGCCCAACTGGCGGTGCTGGTGCTCACGGTGGCGGCGGTGATGGTGCTGGAGCTGATCAACACCGCCACCGAAGCCGTGGTGGATCTGGCGATCGGACGCCAGTTCCACCCCCTGGCCCGCATCGCCAAGGACTGTGCCGCCGCCGCGGTGCTGGTGGCGGCGCTGGCCTCCCTGCTGATCGCCCTGCTGCTGCTGGCGCCGGCGCTCCTGGGTCGACTGGGGCTCTGAACTGCCGCGTTGGCGCCTCCACGCGCCTCGCGTCTCCGGGCCTTTGCCTTTGAATGAAAGCTCCCTCGCCCCTGGCGCTCCGCCCCCGCAACCCGATGCTGCTCGTTCTCGACAACTACGACAGCTTCACCTTCAATCTGGTGCAGTACCTGGGCGAGCTGGCCACCGACCATCCGCTGGCCGCCGAGCTGCGGGTGGAGCGCAACGATGCCCTCACGCTGGAGCAGATCCGCGCCCTGGCCCCCGCGGCGATCCTGATCTCCCCCGGCCCCGGCGACCCCGACCAGTCGGGTGTGTGTCTGGAGGTCCTGCGCCAGCTCAGCCCCACCATCCCCACCCTGGGGGTCTGCCTGGGCCACCAGTCGATCGCCCAGGTGTTCGGCGGCAAGGTGGTGCGGGCCAGGGAGCTGATGCACGGCAAGACCTCGCCGGTGCACCACAGCGGACAGGGGGTGTTTGCCGGCCTGCCCGATCCGCTCACCGCCACCCGCTATCACAGCCTGATCGCCGAGCGGGAGTCGCTGCCCGACTGCCTGGAGATCACCGCCTGGCTCGACGACGGCACGATCATGGGCCTGCGCCACCGCGACCATCCCCACATCGAAGGGGTGCAGTTCCACCCGGAAAGCGTGCTCACCCAGGCCGGTCACCAGTTGCTGGCCAACTTCCTGCGCCAGGCCAGCAGCTGACAACCGGCTCGGAAGGCTGGGTTAGCGTCGCCGCGACTGCCGCTCCGCCATGCGCCTGCTGCCCTCCCTTGGCCCGATCGGCCTGAGCACCCTGGGGCTGGGCACCGCCCTGCTGTGCAGTAGCCCGGCCCTGGCCGGCAGCGGGGTGAGCATCACCAGCTACGGCCACAGTGCTCTGCTGATCCAGGGCGGTGGCGCCAGCGTGCTGGTGAACCCCTTCAAGGCCGTGGCCTGTGCGGCGGGCCTGGGTGAACCCCGCGTCAGCGCCAACGTGATTCTGGCCAGCAGCCGCCTGCTGGACGAAGGGGCGCCCGTGGCCAAGGGCCAGTTTCTGGTGAATCCCGGCTCCTACAAGGTGGCGGGCCTGAAGATCGAAGGCATCAGCGGTCCCCACGACCGGGTTGGCGGGCGCCGCTTCGGCCCGTCGACCCTGTGGCGCTGGGAGCAGGGGGGGCTGAGCTTCGCCCACCTGGGCGGCACGGCGGCCCGCCTGAGCCCCGCCGACAAGGTGATGCTGGGCCGGCCAGACGTGCTGATCATCGCTGTGGGCGGCGGTGCCAAGGTCTACGACGGCCGCGAGGCGGCCGAAATCGTGCGTGAACTCCAGCCCCGCCGCGTGATTCCGGTGCAATACGTGAGCGGCAAACCCCCCAAGAACTGCGACCAGGGCGGCGTCCAGCCCTTCCTCGACGCCATGGCCGGCACGCCGGTGCAGCGCCGCGGCAGCCGCATCAGCCTGCCCGGCAAGCTCGACGGCGGTCCGGTGATCGA
>JBEDAU010000121.1:0-13169 GCA_041177605.1 Cyanobacteriota bacterium
GTGGACACTGGCCACGTCAATTGGGCGTCCATCACGGTGAACGCAGCGACGCAGCGGCGCTGATGCGTCCGAGAGCAGGCCCCCTGGAGGGGCAGGAGGGTTCAAGCGGCCGACCAACAGCCAGTTCTGGCGGTGAGCAGCGCCAAGCGGTGGATCCACATGCCCTGCAGGACATGGCCCATACCAATGTCTTTTCGGCCTGCCACCTGGGACTTCCAGCTTCTCTGGATGTCCGGAACCCCGCAGCACCAGGAAATCAGGCCGCCTGCAGCGATGCTCTGACGGGCAAGACTGACCAAACGGGAAGGTCTATTCCCCGTTCGGAGCATCCAACAAGCGAGCCAAGACTCTAGCCGCGCTGATTGACAGGTTGAGTGTCAATACCTCAGGACTCTCCTTCAGCGCTCCTGCGCCTGGGGGAGCGGATTCACCGCAGCAACAGACAAGCAACAGACAACAAGACCCATGCGGCCGCCAGAGCCTCTAAAAGACGCTAAGACCGGATGGGCGGCCGTCCTGCCAGCAACCAGGCCACCGCTGCCCCCAGCAGCCAGGGCAGGGCAGGCAGGTTGAACAGCCAGGTGACTGCGGCCACCAGGGGCGACAGCAGCCACAGGCCCAGACTGTGGGTGATCAGCACCACCAGGCCCAGGGCCGCCATCAGCGAATCAGAACCCCTGGAGGCAGCTTGGCGCCGGCCCGCAGCACCTGCCAGCCCCCTTGCTCGCGCCAGCGCAGCACGGTGCTGGCCTGGCCACTGGGCTGGGGCCAGGGCAGTGGGGCGAGCAAGGGCAGCTCAGGGAAAGCCTCAGCAGCTGCTTGGGCGTCGACCGCAGCCGGTTGGCCGGAGCGATTGGCGCTGGTGGTGGCCAGCGGCCCCGTGCAGCGCAACAGTTCCCGGGCCCGTTCACTGGCAGGGATGCGCAGCCCCAGACTGGCGCCGCCGGGATTGAGCCACTGCACCAGCTCCCCCTCAGCCGGCAGCACCAGGGTGAGGGCGCCGGGCCAACCCGTGGCCGCCACCGCCTGCCAGGCCGGATCCCAGGCCCTCCCCAGCAGCGGCTCAAGCTCCTCGGCGCTGGCGCCCATCAGGATCAGGGGCTTGTCGGGAGGCCGGCGCTTGAGCTGCCAGAGCTGGCCGGCGACATGGGGCAGGCAGGCGAGTGCCGGCAGGGTGTCGGTAGGGAAGAGGGCCGCCGATCCAGCGGCCAACCAATCGACCAGGGCCGGGACCGCCAGCAGACGTGCCTGATCAGGGAAGGCCATGGAAGGGAAAAGAGCTGGTTCAGGCCCTGGGCACGGGGCCCGGGAGCGATGCGGTTGACCTGCGGGCCGAAGCGAAGCGCCACTGTCCCTCGAGATCCTGGTGGGCCGTGGCCTGGATCAGACCAGCCGCCTCGAGCAGGGTGAGCACCCGGGAGCTGTGGTCGTGGTGATGTTCCAGCAGGAGCAGGCCACCAGGCGCCAGGGCCTGGAGAGCATCGGCCGCGATCCGGCGGATGGCCTCCAGACCATCGACGCCACCGTCGAGGGCCAACGCCGGCTCGTGGACACGCACCACCGGATCCAGTTCAGCCCAGACGGCGGTGGGAATGTAGGGAGGATTGGCCGTGACCAGGGCCAGCCGCCCCCACCAGGGGCGCAGGGGGGTCCACCAACTGCCCTGCAGCAGACGCACCCGATCGGCACAGGCCCCAGCCTGCAGGTTGGCGGCCGCCACAGCCAGAGCCTGGTCGCTGATGTCCACCGCCAGGCCCTGGCTGGCCGGCCATGCCTGGGCGAGGGCCAGGGCAATGCAGCCGGAGCCGGTACCGAGGTCAGCCCAGAGCTGCGGCGCAACTGGAGGGGCCTGCTGCAGGGCCAGCTCGATCAGGCAGTCGGTTTCCTGGCGCGGAATCAGCACGCCGGGGCCGACCTGCAGCTCCATGCCGCGCCAGGGACAGCGGCCCACCAGGTACTGCAGGGGCTCCTGGCTGGCAAGGTGCCGACTCCAGAGGTCGGCCAGCGGGCCAAGCCCCTGGGACAGCACCACCGGGCGCCGCGGATCGAGACGCACAGCCTGAAGTTGCTGCCAACTGAGCCCGGCGGCCAGATCCAGCAGCCAGTCAAGATCCACAGCCCGGCCGCCCCGTCGCAGTTGCACCCGCCGCCAGGTCAACAACTCAACCCCACTGATCTCAACCCCGCTGATCGCCCACCCCTCCTGATCCACCCCGAGCTGCTGTGCCTGCTCCAAGCCTGCAGGCTAAAGAGGCCGCCAGGTCAACCCCGGCTCAGCTCGTACCAGCCCCGCCAGCTCAAGGGCCAGCAGCCGTTCGGCCAGCACGGCCGCCGGTTGCTTGAGCCCGCTGCAGAGCTGCTCAAGGGAGGCGCCACGACCGAGCACCGCCAGCAGCTCGCGATCGGAGGCGGCTCCAGCCGGGGGGCAGCCCTCCTCGCCGCAGACCAGGGGCCCTGGCCCCAGCTGGTGGATCAGGTCGTGGGGGTCGAGCAGGGGCGTGGCTCCCTGGGCCAGCAGGCGATTGCTGCCCGCCGCTGAGCAACGGGTGGTGTCCGCCGGCACCACCCAGATCGGCATCTGCTGCTGCCAGGCCAGCTGCACCGAGTGGAGGGCACCGCTGCGCTCGGGACATTCCACCACCACCAGCGCCGAAGCGAGAGCCACCTGGAGACGGTTACGGGCGGCGAAGTGGCCCGCTCTCACGGCCGTACCCCGCGGATGCTCACTGATCAGCAGGCCAGCGGAGGCCACGGCCGCCTGCAGGGCGCTGTGATGGCGGGGATAGACCCGCTCCAGCGGCGTACCCAGCACGGCAACGGGGCTGCCCTGGCGGGCCAGACAACCCTGATGGGCAGCGCCGTCGATTCCCTCGGCCAGCCCGCTCACCACCGGCCAGCCAGCCTGGGCCAGGGCGGCACCGATCGCCTCCGCCATCGCCAGGCCGTGGCCTGAGGCGCGCCGGGTGCCCACCACGGCCACCGCCCGGCGCTGGCGCAGCAACGGCCAGAGAGAGCCACGCCCCTGCCAGTGGAGCGCCAGCGGAGGCCGCTCCAGGTCACGCACTGCCGCCGGCAGGGCCGGATCGCCCGGCAGCAGCACCCGACGGGGCCACTGATCACTGGCCCTGAAGCGGGGCAATGGCTGCTCTCCCCAGCGACGGCGATGCTGGTCAATGCGGCGGCCCAGCTCCGCCCCAATGCCCTGGACACGGGCCAGGGATGGGATCGACGCCGCCCAAGCCACGTCCAGACCGCCCAGCTGCAGCTCGATGCGGCGCACCAGCTCCCAGCCCAGGCCAGGGCAGGAGCACCAGAGCAGCCACCAGGCCCGCTGCTGCCAGGGCCAGCCAGCCCAGCCACCCGGCTCCCCATGGGGGGGCAACACCACCGGAGCAAGGGGCGCACAGGCGGCCACCGCGACCGAACGCCTCGCTGCAGAGACGCCCGAACGGGGCGCATCCATCCCGCCAGCAGCACCACCACCAGCGGAAGCGCCCAAGACAGCCCTCGAGAGCGCGCTCGCCCCAGTCAGCTCCGACCCAGACCCGACCACCACGATCCTTGGTACATCTGTACCACAACCCTAGCCCGGGCCGAGGGCCAGGGCCGCCAGGGCCGCCTCCAGGTCGGCGGGAAGACGACGCAGGAGCCGCGGCGGACGGCCCGCCGCCACCGACCGCGCGATCAACACCAGCTCCACCGCCGCCTCGGCCGCCACGACTCCATCGGCCCTGACGAACTGGCTGCGCCAGGGCAACTTCAGCCCGCGCCGCGGCAGCACCTCACTCCACAGCTGGACGGCTTCCCCGTGCAACAGCGACTGGCGATAGTCGATGGACAGACGCACCACCGGCAGCTCCAGCCCCCGGGCCGACAGCGTGCTGTAGGGGAGGCCAACGGCGGCCAGCGCCTCCACCCGGGCCTCTTCGAGCCAGCCCAGGTAGGCGCCATGCCACATCACCCCGGCATGGTCCGTGTGCTGAGGGAGCACCCGGCGCTCCAGCAGCCAGCGGCCGGCGGTGTTGATCACGGTCTGCATGGGCCGCTGCTCGCACCGGAAATTCGGCCATAGGCTGCACCAGCGCCTGGCAGATCCCAAGTGTTTCGCAATGTTCTGATCGCCGATTCCGGCAAGGGCCACGTCGAGGAGATGGTGCGCATGCTGCGCGAGATCCCCGTGGTGAAGCAGGCCCGGATCAACCTGCTGCACGTGGTGCCGGAGCAGGCTGGAGACAACTACACCGAGCACTCCCAGCACGCCGCTGGCCTGGTGGCGGAGGCCGTGCAACGGCTTGGCCTCAGCCCAAGCGAGGTGAACACGATCATCCGCCAGGGCGACGCGAAGCAGACCGTGCTCAAGGTGGCTGAGGAGATCAACAGCGACCTGATCGTGATGGGGTCACGGGGGCTGAGCCGGCTCCAGTCGATCCTCGGCAACAGCGCCAGCCAGTACGTGTTCCAGCTGTCGACCCGCCCCATGCTGCTGGTGCGCGACGACCTCTACATCCGTCGCATCAACCGGGTGATGGTGACGATCGACGGCACCGGCGTGGGTGACGACGCCATCAGGCTGGCCTGCGAACTGGTGCGGGAAATCCCCGGTGGCACCCTCACCGGAGTGCATGTGACCCGGCAGGACATCACCCCATCTCGGGGGGGCAAGTCTCCCGCCGATGAGGCGCTCGAGAAGGCGGTGCAGCGGGCCCGCAGCCTTGGGGTTGACCTGAAGCCCGTCCACCGCACCGGCGATATCTCCCGCACGGTCTGCGCGGCAGCCGAGGAGTTCAAGGCGGATCTGCTGGTCATCGCCTCCCAGGACCGGCGCCCCGTGGTTGCCAAGGCCCTGGTGGATCTGGACCGGCTGCTGGGCAGTTCGGTGAGCGACTACATCCGTGTACACGCACCCGCCCCGGTGCTGCTGGTGCGGGAGCCGGAGGGGCGCAGCTGAGGCGTCAGCCGAGCCCCCGGATCTCCTGGGGGCTCAACCGCCCTGACGGCTGCTGGTCTGGATGTAGAGCACGATCAGAAACACTGCGGGAACCAACACGAACAGCAGGCTGGCAACAAAGCCGAGGTCGTTGGTTTCCATGGCAGAGATGAGGGTGCTGGGAGGGTATCACCGCTGTTCTGCGGCACCGCGCCCACTTCATCGGCCGTTGCGCTCGCCCCGGGCGCTCAGCCCCCGTTCTGGGCCTCGTCCTCCGCAGGGGTGAGGTCTGCGGAGCCCTCGAGCGAAGCCGGTTCCGCGTCGTCGCTGGGAGGCTCTGGAGGCTCGGGCCAACTGGTGGGGCCTGCCGGCAGCGGGGTACCCAGGGCCTGGGCAATCTGAGCAGCCTTGTCGCCCAGGCCCACCTGGGGCCTGGTGATCACCAGCAGCGACTGCTGCACCAGGGCCTGACAGGCCAGGCGCCACTGCTGGGGGCGACGCCGGAGCTTCTGCTCCTCGACCTGGGTGCGCGGGCTGAGGGCCAGCGCCGGGGTCCCCTCAGGCACCTCCACGAAACAGGTGATGCACTGGCCGCAGCCCCCGCAATTGCCGAGGGTCCCCTTGAGACCGTAGAGCTGAATGCCCTCCCGCAGAGCGACCTCCCGCAGGTTCTCTCCCGGATAGCACTCCACGTCGCGGCCCTCCCGAACGAAGCGGATCACGGGCATGGCGGATCAGGCATCTGTCGTCATTGTGGCTGCCCCGTTGCGGAGCGTTACCACCGCCGCGGCTGGCGCAGCGTGACACTTACGATCGCCGCACCCACCCCAGAACGTCTCCCCATGGGATTGCCCTGGTATCGGGTGCACACGGTCGTGATCAACGACCCGGGCCGCTTGCTCGCCGTGCACCTCATGCACACCGCGCTGGTGGCCGGCTGGGCCGGCTCCATGGCGCTTTACGAGCTTGCGATCTTTGATCCCTCTGACCCGGTGCTGAACCCCATGTGGCGCCAGGGCATGTTTGTGATGCCCTTCATGGCCCGCCTGGGGGTCACCGGCAGTTGGGGCGGCTGGAGCATCACCGGCGAAACAGGAGTCGACCCCGGCTTCTGGAGCTTCGAAGGTGTCGCAGCCGCACACATCATTCTCAGTGGCCTGCTGTTCCTGGCAGCCATCTGGCACTGGACCTATTGGGACCTGGAGATCTGGCAAGACCCCCGTACCGGTGAGCCTGCCCTGGATCTGCCCAAGATCTTCGGCATTCACCTCCTGCTCGCGGGCCTGGCCTGCTTCGGCTTCGGCGCCTTCCACCTCACTGGTGTGTTCGGTCCGGGCATGTGGGTGAGTGATCCCTACGGCATCTCTGGCCATCTCGAGCCAGTTCAACCCTCGTGGGGCCCGGAAGGGTTCAATCCCTTCAACCCCGGTGGCATCGTTGCCCACCACATCGCCGCCGGCATTGTGGGGATCATCGCGGGCATCTTCCACATCACCACCCGCCCGCCGGAGCGCCTCTACAAGGCCCTGCGCATGGGCAACATCGAAACAGTGCTGGCCTCAGCCATCGCCGCGGTGTTCTTTGCCGCCTTTGTGGTGGCTGGAACCATGTGGTATGGCGCTGCAGCCACGCCAGTCGAACTGTTCGGACCCACCCGCTACCAGTGGGATCAGAGCTACTTCAAGACCGAAATCAACCGCCGGGTCCAGACGGCCCTCGATAACGGAGCCAGCAAAGCCGAGGCCTGGGCAACCATTCCTGAAAAGCTTGCTTTCTACGACTACGTCGGCAACAGCCCCGCCAAGGGCGGCCTGTTCCGCGTCGGTCCGATGGTGAACGGCGACGGCCTGCCCACCGGTTGGGTCGGACACATTTCCTTCACCGACAAGGATGGCCGTGAGCTCGAAGTGCGCCGCCTGCCCAACTTCTTCGAGAACTTCCCGGTGGTTCTCCAGGATCAGGACGGGGTGGTCCGCGCGGACATTCCCTTCCGCCGTGCTGAAGCCAAGTACTCTTTCGAGCAGCAAGGCGTGACCGCCACCGTCTACGGCGGTGCCCTCAACGGCCAGACCTTCACCGATCCAGCCGACGTCAAGCGGCTGGCCCGTAAGGCCCAGCTCGGAGAAGCCTTCGAATTCGACCGCGAGACCTACCACTCCGACGGCACGTTCCGCAGCTCTCCGCGCGGTTGGTTCACCTTCGGCCACGCCACCTTTGCCCTGCTCTTCTTCTTCGGTCACATCTGGCATGGGGCCCGCACCCTGTATCGCGATGTGTTCGCAGGAATCGATCCCGATCTGGGCGAGCAGGTGGAATTCGGTCTGTTCCAGAAACTGGGTGACCGCTCCACCCGTCGTCTGCCGCCTGGCTTCGTGCCACCGGCAGGCTCCACCCTCAGCTGACCAGCAGGAGTTTCCATGGAGAGCTTTGCTTACATCCTGATCCTGGCGTTGGCCATTTCAACCTTGTTCTTCGCCATTGCCTTTCGCGACCCACCGAAGATCGGCAAGTAGCGCCACTGGGCCCCTGAAATCAGGGGCCTTTTTTATGCTTTGCCGGCGTCCCCTCACTCCGATGGCGAGGGGCGTTACACCGGCTGACCAGGGGCGAGGCCTTTCCAAGCGCAGAAACGCTGCTTAAACTTTGCTTAGGTCGCCCGGACTTCGGGGATGCAATGCCCCTCCTGCCAACACACCGACAGCCGGGTGCTCGAATCACGGGCAGCTGACAGTGGCCGCAGCGTGCGACGTCGGCGGGAGTGTCTGAACTGCGAGTTCCGGTTCACCACCTACGAACGGGTGGAGACCGTGCCGATCACAGTGGTGAAACGCAACGGCAACCGGGAAACCTTCAACCGCGCCAAGCTGTTGCATGGCCTGTTGAGGGCCTGCGAGAAGACCGGCCTGGAGCCGGCCCGCCTTGAGACCCTGGTCGATGAGATCGAACTGCAACTGCAGCAGCGAAGCGGCAGGGAGGTGGGCAGCACCGAAATCGGCGAGCTGGTGCTGCAGCACCTCAGCGGGATCAGCGAGGTGGCCTACGTGCGCTTCGCCTCCGTGTATCGCCAGTTTCAGGGCATCAGTGATTTTGTGGCCACGCTGGAAGGGCTCAACCGGCGTCAGCGCGGCGCAGTCAACAGCCCGGGTCAGAACGAACCAGCGCTGGCCGCGATCGGCTGATCGCATCCGCGGCCTGGCTGGGCTTGAGACCCGGAGCAGCGCCCGGGCGGCTTGGTAGATTCGTTGTTTGGCCTGGGCTGCTGGCGGGCAGCAACGGCCTCCTCCTCCTCCTGCCTGCAGGCAGGCCGCCGATTTTTCCAATGACCGTGACCCCTTCCGACATCAGCAGCACCGAGGCCGACCTGGATCTCGCCGCTGACGCGGCCTCCGACCTCGACCTCGCCATTCCGGAAGAGGTGCCGACGGCCGACGACCCCAGCAGCCGGGCCCAGAGCCGCGATCTCGACGGCGTGGGCTTCACCCTCGATGAGTTCGCCTCGCTGCTGAGCAAATACGACTACAACTTCAAGCCCGGCGACGTCGTCAACGGCACGGTGTTCGCCCTGGAGTCGAAGGGCGCCATGATCGACATCGGCGCCAAGACCGCCGCTTTCATGCCGCTTCAGGAGGTGTCGATCAACCGAGTGGAGGGGCTCAGCGATGTGCTGCAGCCCGGCGAGATCCGCGAGTTCTTCATCATGAGTGAGGAGAACGAGGACGGCCAGCTCTCGCTCTCCATCCGCCGGATCGAATACCAGCGCGCCTGGGAGCGCGTGCGCCAGCTCCAAAAGGAAGACGCCACCATCTACAGCGAGGTGTTTGCCACCAACCGCGGCGGCGCCCTGGTTCGGGTCGAGGGTCTGCGGGGCTTCATTCCCGGCAGCCACATCAGCACCCGCAAGGCCAAGGAGGAGCTGGTGGCCGACTTCCTGCCGCTCAAGTTTCTGGAGGTGGATGAGGAGCGTAACCGCCTGGTGCTCAGCCATCGCCGCGCCCTGGTGGAACGCAAGATGAATCGCCTCGAGGTGGGCGAAGTGGTGCTGGGCACGGTGCGCGGCATCAAGCCCTACGGCGCCTTCATCGACATCGGTGGGGTCAGCGGCCTGCTGCACATCTCCGAGATCAGCCACGAGCACATCGAGACGCCGCACACGGTGCTCAATGTGAACGACCAGATGAAGGTGATGATCATCGACCTCGATGCCGAGCGGGGCCGCATCTCCCTCTCCACCAAGGCCCTCGAGCCCGAGCCGGGCGACATGCTCACCGACCCGCAGAAGGTGTTCGAGAAGGCCGAGGAGATGGCCGCCCGTTACAAGCAGATGCTGCTGGAGCAGGCCGAGGACAACGAACCCATGGGCGTGACCCTCGACTGATCGATCCCCTGCTGTGGCCCAGTTGTTGCTACGGGATGAGCCGATCGGGGCTCCGGGTCAACCGATTCAGGCGGTGCTGTTCGACAAGGACGGCACCCTCTCGATCAGCGAGCCCATGCTCCATGCCCTGGCCGAGGCCAGGGTTTTTCATTGCCTTGAGCTGGTGGGCCTCCACCACCCGGAGCTCACGGCCACCCAGCGCACCGAGCTGGACGACCTGCTGCGACGGGCCTACGGGCTGGAGGCCTCAGGCATCGATCCAGCTGGCACCACCGCGGTGGCCAGCCGCAGCCACAACCTGATCTCCACCGCCACCGCCCTGGTGCAGGTCGGTCTGGGCTGGCCCGAGGCGCTGGCCCTCAGCGAGGCCACCTTTGCCGCCACCGACGGCCTGCACGGCTGCGGCAGCCAGCACCGCCCGGTCGCCACCGACGGACTCCACTGCCTGGTCAGCCGGCTGGCGGCGGCGGGGGTGCGCTGTGCCGTGATCAGCAATGATGACCGGGCGGGGATCGAGGCCTTCCTGGACAGCCAGGAGCTGAGCGGGCACTTCCAGGCAAGCTGGAGCGCCGAGCACACCCCCCGCAAACCGGATCCGGCCGCCGTGCATGCCCTCTGTGCCGATCTGGGCGTAGCCGTGAGCACCTGCGCCCTGATCGGGGATGCCAACAGCGATTTGCGGATGGGGCGCGCCGCCGGCATCCCCGTGGTGCTGGGCTACACGGCCGCCTGGCGCCGACGACCACCGCTGGATCCGAGCTTCCCCCAGCTGCACCACTGGAGCGAGCTGGGCGTGCGGCGCTGAACAATCCCGATCCCCAGACTCGGGAACCCACCCAGAGGCAGGTGGCTCAGGGATAGGGTGTTTCCCCAATGCGATCGGACGCTGATGGGTAGCCGCTACGTGTTCACCTCGGAGTCGGTGACGGAGGGTCACCCCGACAAGATCTGTGATCAGGTGAGCGATGCCGTGCTCGACGCCCTGCTCGCCCAGGATCCGGCCTCGCGCGTGGCCTGTGAAACCGTGGTGAACACGGGCCTCTGCCTGATCACCGGCGAGGTCACCACCACCGCCCGGGTCGACTTCAACACCCTGGTGCGCGGGGTGATCGAGCGGATCGGCTACAGCGGTGCCCGAGCCGGCGGCTTCGACGCCAACAGCTGCGCGGTCTTGGTGGCCCTGGATCAGCAGTCGCCCGACATCGCCCAGGGGGTGAATGAGGCCGACGACCACGCCGGCGACCCCCTCGATCTGGTGGGTGCGGGCGATCAGGGGATCATGTTCGGCTACGCCTGCGATGAAACGCCGGAGCTGATGCCGCTGCCGATCAGCCTGGCCCACCGGCTGGCGCGGCGCCTGGCGGAAGTGCGCCACAACGGCACCCTGGGCTATCTGCTGCCTGACGGCAAGACCCAGGTGAGCGTGGTCTATGAAAACGATCAGCCCGTGGCGATCGACACGATCCTGATCTCCACCCAGCACACCGCTGAAATCGACGTCCCTGGCGGCACCGCCATTTCCGAGGAGAAGGCCCTCCGGGAGCGCATCGCTGACGACCTCTGGCAGCACGTGGTGGCCCCCGCCACCGCCGACCTTCCACTCAAGCCCGGCAAAGACGGCACCCGCTTCCTGGTGAACCCCACCGGCAAGTTCGTGGTGGGCGGCCCCCAGGGTGATGCCGGCCTGACCGGCCGCAAGATCATCGTTGACACCTACGGCGGCTACGCCCGCCACGGCGGCGGCGCCTTCTCCGGCAAGGATCCCACCAAGGTGGATCGCTCCGCCGCCTACGCCGCCCGCTACGTGGCCAAGGCCCTGGTGGCCGCCGGCCTGGCCCGCAAGGTCGAGGTGCAGCTCAGCTACGCCATCGGGGTGGCCCGTCCGGTAAGCATCCTGGTGGAGAGCTTCGGCACCGGCGCCATCAGCAACGCCGACCTCACCGCCCTGGTGCAGGAGCACTTCGACCTGCGCCCCGGCGCGATCATCGAGACCTTCGGGCTGCGTGAGCTGCCCCTGCAACGCGGCGGTCGCTTTTACCAGGACGTGGCCGCCTACGGCCATTTCGGCCGCAGCGACCTCAACCTTCCCTGGGAAGACGTGACGGCGATGGCCGCCACTCTGAAGCAGGCCACCGCCAACCGCGTTGCCGCCTGACCCCCTCGCCCTCGGCGTCGACCTGGGCAGCAGCGGCCTGCGGCTGGCCCTCACCGACAGCGGAGGCGAGCTGCTCGAGGAGATCACCAGCCCCTATCCCGCCCCCTTCAGCGATCCCGAGGGGTGGCGCCAGGGGCTGATCGGCCTGGTGGCCCAGCTCCCGCAGACGCTGCGGCAGCGGGTGGGCGCACTGGCCCTCGATGGCACCTCGGGCACCCTGCTGCTCTGCCGGCCCGATGGCAGCCTGGGCGCCGGCCCCCTGGGCCAGGCCCTGCCCTATCACCGGGCCTGTCCGGAGCAGGCCGCCACCGCCGCCGCCCTCGCCGGCGAAGGCCCAGCCTCCGGTGCCAGTGGCAGCCTGGCCCGCGCCCTGGCCCTGCTGGCTGCTGCAGAGAGCAGCGGTGCATCGGGCCCCTGGCTCCTGCGCCACCAGGCCGACTGGCTGATGGGCTGGCTCCTGAACGACTGGCGCTGGGGCGAGGAGGGCAACAACCTGCGCCTCGGCTGGGATCTTCAGCTGCGGCGCTGGTGCGGCAGCATCGAGGCCCAGAGCTGGGCCGGCGCACTGCCCACGGTCATCGCCAGTGGCAGCGTGCTGGGCCCGCTGGGCCACCAGGCTGCCACTGCCCTCAAACTCCCCGGGAGCTGTGAGGTGGTCGCGGGCAGCACCGATGCCAACGCCGGGGTACTGGCCGCCGATCCCGCCGCTGGCGATGGCATCACCGTGCTCGGCACCACCCTGGTGCTGAAGCAGTGGGCCCCGGGCCCCATCGTCGGCCCTGGCGTGAGCAGCCATCGCCTGGCCGGACGCTGGCTGGTTGGTGGCGCTGCCAATGCCGGAGGCGGGGTGCTGCGGCACTTCTTCAGCGACAGCCAACTGGCCGAACTCAGCCGCCAGATCGATCCCCGCCGTCCCAGTGATCTGAAGCTGCGGCCCCTGCCGGGCCGGGGCGAGCGCTTCCCGATCGACGACCCGGATCTGGAGCCGGTGCTGGAGCCACGGCCCGTGAGCGACGCCCTCTTCCTGCAGGGGTTGCTGGAGGGCCTGGCCCGCCATGAAGCGGCGGGCTGGGCCCGGCTGCGGGAGCTGGGAGCACCGCCGATCGATCGCGTGATCACCCTGGGGGGCGGCGCCACGAACCCCCAGTGGCGCGCCATCCGCCAGTCGATCCTGGGGATTCCGGTGCTGAACCGACCGAAGCTGAGCGCAGCGCTGGGCATGGCCAGACTGGCTGCAACTGCTCTGAGCCGGCCATGAACAAGCTGCGTGACGGACTGGCCCTGGCCCTGTTTGTGGTGCTGGCTGGCTATGTGAGTTTCAGCGCCATCCGCCTCGGCCTGCTGCTGTGGCAGCGGTTCGCCGGCGGTTGAGGCCACCGGAGGCCCGCCTGATCCTGGCTGCTCGGCTGCAGAATCAGCCCAACCGCCCGCCGCTGCCATGGCCGCCGACCCCCTCACCCCCGCCGTGAGCGATCGGATCTGCAAACACATGAACGACGACCACGCCGAGGCGGTGTTGGCCTATGCCCGCCACTACGGCGGTGTGGCCAACCCCAGGGCGGCGCGGATGGTGGCGGTCGGCCCCGAGACGATGGAGCTGGAGGTGGATGGAGCAGCCCTGCAGATCCCCTTCGATCACCCACTGAGCGACAGCGAGGACGCCCACCGCACGCTGGTGGCGATGCTGAGGGCCATGCCGACCTGATCGGCCC
>JBEDAU010000122.1:0-11993 GCA_041177605.1 Cyanobacteriota bacterium
CCGCTCCCTGGAGGCGGTGAAGCCCGTGCCGCTGCTGGTGACGGCCTGCCTGCCCAACCGCACCGCCGTGGCTCGCCGGCTGGTGGAGAGCGGCGTGATGCGGGTGTGGATCGTGGGCAGCGGCTGGGAGGGCGACTACTCCCTTGAAGACAGCCTGGCCGCCGGCGCCGTGGCCTCCGCCGCCACCGAGATGGCCGTGGCCCCCCACATCGGCGTGAGCTTCGGCAACGACGAGATGCTCGCCGCCCTCGCCCTCTGGCAGCAGTGGCACCACGACACCGAGACCTGCCTGCGGGCCGCCAGCCACGGCCAGCGGCTGATCGGCATTGGCAACCACGACGCCGACTTCGCCTGCTGCGCCGCCGTGGACAGCCTGCAACTGGTGCCCTTCCAGGCCGAGCCGGGGGTGCTGGAGGCCAGCTGAATCCGGCGGGGCCTGGCAGCACCGGCTGGCTCCCCTACAGTTCGCCGGTCGCTTTGGGGCAGTCGGTGAGCAGTTTTCTGGCGGCAGCGGTGCAGCTCACCAGCACGCCGGATCCGGACGCGAACCTGGCCGCCGCTGAGGAGCAGATCGAGCTGGCCGCCCGCCGCGGCGCCGAGCTGGTGGGGCTACCCGAGAACTTCGCCTTCATGGGCGAAGACGCCCGGCGGCTGGAGCTGGCCGCCGAGCTGGCCGAGCGCTGCAGCCGCTTCCTGGTCACCATGGCCCGCCGCTATCAGGTGACCCTGCTGGGCGGCGGCTTTCCCGTGCCCGCCGGCGAGGGCCAGACCTTCAACCGCGCCGAGCTGGTGAGCAGCGAGGGCCAGCTGCTGGCCCGCTACGACAAGATCCACCTGTTCGACGTCGACCTGCCCGACGGCAACACCTACCGCGAGTCGGCCACGGTGCAGCCCGGCTCCGACCTGCCCCCCGTGGTGGAAGTGCCGGGCCTGGGCCGGGTGGGGCTGTCAATCTGTTACGACGTGCGCTTCCCTGAGCTCTACCGCCACCTGGCCAGCTGCGGTGCCGACGTGCTGATGGTGCCGGCGGCGTTCACCGCCTTCACCGGCAAAGACCACTGGCAAGTGCTGCTGCAGGCCCGCGCCATCGAGAACACCGCCTACGTGCTGGCCCCCGCCCAGACCGGCCTGCACTACGGCCGCCGCCAGAGCCACGGCCACGCCCTGGTGATCGACCCCTGGGGCACGGTGCTCGCCGATGCCGGCCTGGCGCCGGGGCTGGCGGTGGCCCCCGTCGACCGCGGTCACGGCCAGCGGGTGCGGGCCCAGATGCCGAGCCTGCAGCACCGGCGTCCTGCCCTGTTCTGAGCTGATGCGTCGCCGCCGTTGGCGCCCCGGCTGGGGCCGAAGTCTTCTGCTTCTCGCCCTGCTGCTGGCCGACCTGCCAGCCCTGGCCTCCTCCCTGGCCGCCTGGCGCATCACCCGGGAGGGGGTGCTGCAGCTGCGCACCAGCGCCAATGCCCGCCTCGAGGCCTTCTACGAGGCCGGTTCCGGCTTCCGCGGCCCGCGGGTCTGGGTCGACCTGCCCGGCCCGCCCGGCCGCAACCGCAGCGTGCGCGGCAGTGGCGTGGTCCGGGAGGTGCGGATCGGCCGCCCCGACGCCGGCACCACCCGCCTGGTGGTCGAATTCGCCCCGGGCACGGTGCTCGATCCGGCCCAGCTGCGGCTGGTGGGCACGGCCCGTGACCGCTGGGAGATGGTGTTTCGCGGCCTGCCGCTGCGGGGCCTGCTGGCCCTGGGGGAGGGGGATCTGGAGCGCCCGGTGGTGGCGGCCTTCCCCCAGGGCGACGACGTCGCCAGCCGCTTCCCCACCGCCGGCGCGCCACTCTCGGCCGACGGCCTGCCCTCGGTGCCGCGGGGCCGCTTCCGGGTGGTGATCGACCCGGGCCATGGCGGGCCCGATCCTGGCGCGGTGGGCATCGGCGGCCTGCGCGAGACCGATGTGGTGCTCGATGTGTCGTTGCAGGTGGCCCGCCTGCTGCAGGCCCGCGGCGTGCAGGTGGTGATGACCCGCACCAGCGAGGTGGACCTCGACCTGCCGCCGCGGGTGTCGCTGGCCAACAGCAGTGGCGCCGATGCCTTCGTGAGCGTGCACGCCAACGCCCTCAGCCTGGCCCGGCCCGACGTCAACGGCATCGAGACCTTCTATTTCGAGGGGGCCGGCAGCCGCTCCCGCGACCTGGCGGCGGCCATCCAGGACCAGGTGCTGGCGGTGTCCCCCGGCAGTCCCGATCGGGGGGTGCGCACCGGCCGCTTCTTCGTGATCCGCCGCACGGTGATGCCCTCGGCCCTGGTGGAGATGGGCTTCGTGACCGGCGTGCTCGATGCCCCGCGGCTGGCCAATGCCAGCCATCGGCGCCGCCTCGCCCAGGCCCTGGCGGCCGGCATCCTCCGCTATCTGCAGAGTCAGTGATGAGTCACCTGGTGGGCCTGTTCGACAGCGGCCTGGGCGGCCTCACGGTGCTGCGCCAGGTGCTGGAGCGCTATCCCCACTCCCCCTGCCTCTACCTGGGCGACACCGCCCGGGTGCCCTACGGCCAGCGCAGCGTTGACGACATCCGCAGCATCGCCGCCGAGGTGGTGCGCTGGCTGCGGCTGCAGGGGGTGGGGGTGCTGGTGATGGCCTGCAACACCTCCAATGCCCTGGCGCTGGATGTGGCGGTGGCCGAGGCCGGCGTGCCCGTGATCGGCCTGATCGACAGCGTGGCGGCCGAGATCAGCAGCGAGCGGGTGGGGGTGCTGGCCACCCCGGCCACCGCCGCCAGCGGTGCCTACCGCCGTGCCATCCATGCCACCCGGCCCGGTGCCGCGGTGATCGAGGTGGGCTGCCCGGCCTTCGTGCCCCTGATCGAGGCGGGCGACCTGCAGGCCCCGGAGCTGCGCCAGGCGGCCGAGACCTACCTGCAGCCCCTGCTGGAGGCCGGGGTCGACACGGTGCTGATGGCCTGCACCCATTACCCGATGCTGCGCCCCCTGCTGGCCAGCCTGCTGCCGCCCCACGTGCAGCTGGTGGATCCGGCCCTGGCGGCGGTGCAGCGCCTGGGGCCCCTGCTGGGCAGCCTCGGTGACCAGCCCGAGGGGGAGCTGCGGGCAGCGCCGGTGCCGCCCCAGGACCAGCGGCTGCGCCTGTGCGTGACCGGCTCGGCCGAGGCCTTCGCCCAGGGCGCCGCCGGCTGGCTCGGCCACTGCCCCAGCGTGGAGCGGGTCGACCTGGCGGCCGACCTGCGGTCGGGCGGTCGCGCCTTCTAGGATCCCGGCACGACGGAGGTGATGTGGCAACGGTTGCAGAGCTGCTCCAGCCCGTCGAGGCCGATCTCGATGCCCTGCTGGCCGATCTGCGCACCCTGATCGGCGCCGGCCACCCGATCCTCCAGGCCGCCGCCGAGCACCTGTTCGCCGCCGGTGGCAAGCGGATCCGCCCCGGCATCGTGCTGCTGCTCTCCCGCGCGATCGCCGCCGACCGGGCCCTAACCCCCCGACACCGGCGCCTGGCGGAGATCACCGAGATGATCCACACCGCCTCCCTGGTGCACGACGACGTGGTGGACGGGGCCGACACCCGCCGCGGGGTGGCCACCGTGCACAGCCGCTTCAACCACCGGGTGGCGGTGCTGGCCGGCGACTTCCTGTTTGCCCAGGCCAGCTGGCACCTGGCCAACCTCGACGACCTCGAGGTGGTCAAGCTGCTCAGCCGCGTGATCATGGATCTGGCCGACGGCGAGGTGAAGCAGGGCCTGTTCCGCTACGACACCGGCCAGAGCTTCGAGACCTACCTCGAGAAGAGCTACTGCAAGACCGCCTCCCTGATCGCCAACAGCGCCCGTGCCGCCGGCGTGCTCAGCGGTCTGCCCGAGTCTCGCCTGGATGAGCTCTACCGCTTCGGCCGCCAGCTGGGCCTGGCCTTCCAGGTGGTCGACGACATCCTCGACTTCACTGGCAGCGACCAGCAGCTCGGCAAGCCCGCCACCAGCGACCTGGCCAGTGGTTATCTCACCGCCCCGGCCCTCTACGCCCTGGAGGAACGGCCGGCCCTGCTGGGGCTGATCGAGCGGGAATTCAGCCAGGAGGGCGATCTGGAGCAGGCCCTCCACCTGGTGCGCAGCTGCGAGGCGATCCCCCGCTCCCGGGCCCTGGCTGAAGGCTTTGCCCGCGATGCCGCCGAGGCCCTGGCCTGGCTGCCCACCTCCGAGGCCAGCCGCGCCCTGCACGCCCTGCCCGATTTTGTGTTGAGCCGTCTGTGCTGAGCCGTCTGTGTTGAGCCGTTTGTGCTGAAGCCCTGTCCAGCGGGCCTGCGGCAGTTCACGGTTTCCCAGCCCATCCTTGTCAGCGGCCCACCTGCGTGGGACAGTCGGCCTCGAACGTGGGGTGCCGATGAACCTGGTTGTAGGCATTCACGAGTTCATCTGGGGGTTGTTGGTCGACTGGATCCTGTTTGTCGGCGTTTACCTCACCCTTGGCCTCGATTTCATTCCGCTGCGCCTCGTGCCCCATGCGCTACGCCTCTGGTGGGCCGCGGTGCGGCAGCCTCCCGAGGGCGAGGGCGAGACCGGGCCCTTCCTGAATTCGATGGCGGCCCTCGGGGGCATGATCGGCATGGGCAATGTCACCGGCGTGGCCGCCGCGCTGGTGGTGGGGGGGCCGGGGGTGTTGATCTGGGTCTGGATCGGCTCGTTGGTGGGGTTTGCCACCAAATTCGCCGAAACCCTGCTCTCCACCGAATACCGCACCCAGCAGCCCTCAGGCCATTGGTCTGGAGGGCCGATGTATTACCTCGGCCAGGCGATGCCAGCCCAACTGCGCTGGTTCGGGCCCCTGTTTGCGGTTGCCGGCGCGCTCGCCATGTTCGGCGTGGGCAACACCCTGCAGAGCCAGCAGCTGGCCGCCGTGCTGCAGGAGGGCCTGGCCGTGCCTCCCCTGCTCACGGGGGTGGTGATGGCTGGCCTCACCTATCTGGTGATCAGCGGCGGGCTACGCCGCATCGGCCTCAGTTCGGCATGGCTGATGCCGCTCTCGGTCTGCACCTATGTGCTGGGCTGCCTGGCGATGCTGGTCCCCCATCTGGCCGACCTGCCCGAGGTGCTGGCCACGATTGTGCAGCAGGGCCTCAGCCCGCGTGCCATCGCCAGCGGCACGATTCTGGTGGCAATCTCCAACGGGATTCGTCTAGGGGTGCTTTCCAACGAATCAGGAATGGGAACCTCGCCGATCATCCTCTCGGTCGGCAAGCCCGGCCAGCCCTTCTACCAGGCCTGCATTTCCATGCTGCTGAGCCTGGCCGATGTGGTGGTGTGCACGGCAACCGCTCTGGTGGTCTTGCTGAGTGGAAGTTATCTGCGCAGCCAATCCCCAGTTGAGGTGGTCAAGCAAGCCTTCGACTGGGGCTTTCCTGGCAGTCATTGGTTGCTGGTGGTTGCCGCCATTCCCTTCACCTTTACCACCTTTACAGCCTTTGCCTACTACGGCGAGCGCTGCCTTGAGTACCTGTGCGGCGAGCGCAGTAACCAGATCTATCGTCTGCTCTGGGTTGCCTTGATGGTGATTGGTGCGGTGATCGACCTCGACATCATCTGGAAGAGCACAGAGGTGCTGAATGCCTTGGTCGCACTGCCTAACATCATTGGAATTGTGGTGCTCTCCACCAAGATCTTTCAGGAGACCCGATCACTGCTTCCGCCTCGACTCCACCTCAACCTCCCACAGGCCTAAACGCCTGGCCAATGTTTTGACAACTCCTCTCCGCTGCGACCACCAGCCGTGATCCCCTTCTCTGCAACCTCTCTGCTGCACACCCTCACGCCATTGCTACTCGCCAGCGCTGAAGCGGCCGAGCAGGGGGGTGGGCAGAGCGGTGCTTCGTTGATTCAAACCAAGCTCGCCACCCTGCCCATGGCGGGCATGTTCAGCTTGATCGCGTTTGCGTTTCTGGCCACGTTGATCGTCAGCAAGCTGTCGACCCGTGTTGGCATTCCAGCTATCCTCGGCGTACTCCTGCTGGGTGTGATCGTCACCCCCGACGCTGCAATTCTCAGCCCTGAAGGCGCCGAGACCTTGCATGTAGTCAGCTTGTCGATGCTGCTGTTCTATGCGGGCCTGAGCAGCAACTTCACGAACCTGCGCCAGCTGCTTGGCTACGGGCTGCTGCTGGCAGTAGGCGGCGTGATGGTGTCATCGGTGCTGTTCGCAGCGGGCATCTGGGTCATCAGTCACGGCACGGGATCACTGGTTCCGGGGGGGGTGGGCCTGCCGTTGAGCGTCTGTTTCCTGGTGGCCTCGTGCCTCGGCTCCACAGATGCAGGTGCGACCTTGAGCGTGCTGCGCAGTGTGCGCCGCCTGGTTCCTCCCCACATCAAGACCCTGGTTGAATTTGAATCCTCCATCAATGATCCGGCTGCCATCCTCTTCCTGCTGCTGGTGATTGGCCTCAGCACTCAGACTGCCGGCCAGGATGTGGACTCCATACATTCGATCGCAATTCAGATTCAAACGTTTCTCAAAAGTATTGGCAGCGGCATCATGGTGGGGCTGATTCTTACTTATGTCGCACAGTTTATCTTGAATAGTGTTCTCACCAGCCGTGATCAGGTATTGGTTGTTGGCATGTCTCTGGCGATGGCTTCATATGGCATTTCAACCCTTCTTGGCGGCTCTGGCTATATCACGGCCTTCGTCACGGGTGCCTTCTTGTCAAATAATATTTACAAGAATCCCTATATCACCCCGGAGCTGGTCGAAAACAGTCTAGAGCCTTTTAATACGATGATGGAACTAGTTGTATTCATGTTATTTGGGCTGTTGTTTGATCCCAGCAAATTGACCTCTTACATCTTGCCCGGCGTGCTGATGAGCCTGATGTTGATGTTCATCGCCAGGCCGCTGAGCGTGATCGTATTTAAACCCTTCTCCTCCTTGAATCAACGCGAAACGGCTCTCGTGTGCTGGTGTGGTCTCCGCGGCGCCGTGCCCTTGGCTCTCTCCTACAGCGTGATTCATAGCCTCCCGCAGATTTCGGGAATCACCGCTGAGCAAGCGAGGCTGATTGGGGAAGAGGTGCAAAATCTCATCTTTGTGATTGTAGTCACCAACCTGTGCCTGCAGGGCTTCAGTCTGCCCAAAGTCTGCCGTTGGCTCGGGTTTCGCGAGCTGAGCGACGCCCAGTTGGCTGCGAGCAACTGAGCCGATCCATGCCCACGGCAAGTCCACGATTGGATCCTGCGGCCGAGGAGCTGCAGCAGCAGCTGACCCAGTTGCACTGGTGGCAGGAGCTTGATGCGGTGCGTCAGGCCCGCCTGTTGCCCCACCTGCAGCTCAGGAGCCTTCAGCCAGGAACGGTTCTGCAGCAGCAGGGGCATCCCATTCAGGTGGTGCATTACCTGATTGACGGCAGCATCCAGCTGCAGTCGGGTCCCGAGGGGGAGGGCCGCATCCGCGAGCAGGGCTTCCTGCCCGAAGACGTGTGCCGGCCCCTGCAACCGGCGCGTTGCACCGCCATCTGCCAGAGCGACTGCCTGTTGCTGGCCGTTGACGCCTGTGCGTTTGATCACCTTCTGCAACGCGATCCGGATCTGCAGCGGCGCGTGTTGACCTCAGTGGTGCTGGAGGATCCGGTCCACCTGGTTCGGCCCCGCTCGCCAGCCATGGCGACGCCGGCCAGCAGCAAACAGCTGCTGTGGTGGCTGCTCACCCTCTGTGTGCCTGTGATCTCTTATGCAGTACTGATCAACAATGCTGCAGCTATCGATCACGATCAGATTCTGTTCATCTGCATTGCTTGTGCAGCACTGTTGCTCTGGATCGGTGAGCTGGTGCCAACGGTCGCGCCTGCCTTGCTGATTTTGGTGAGCCTGAGTCTGCTGTCGATCGCCCCCAATGAGGAGATCCTTTCTGGATTCAGCAATGACAGCTTCTTGCTACTGGTGAGTCTCTATGTGGTGGGTGGGCTGATCAAGTCGTCTGGGCTTGCCTTTCGCCTCTGCCTGCAGATTCTCAACCATGCCCCCGCCAGACAGGGTCCAATCAATGCTGTTCTGTGCCTGTTGGCGCTCGCCCTCAATCCCATTCTTCCTTCTGCCACATCCCGTTCCAGCATTCTCACTCCTGTGCTGCTCGATATGAAGCAGAACCTCAACCTCCCGGATCGCTCTCGGGCATTCACGCAGATGGCGATGTTTACCTATGCCGGTATCAGCGTGCTCTCGTTTGTTTTTCTCTCCAGCAAGAGTGAAAATCTGATTGTTTACGCCCTGCTGCCTGAGCAGGTGAGAGACCGGTTCAGCATCAGCGAGTGGACTCTGCAATCTCTGCCGCTGGCGATCCCGCTGTTGGTTGGCATTGTTCTCTGTTGTGCGCTTGTTTTTCGCAACAACCTCCTGTTGCGGATCCAGCATCAGACCATCCAGTCTCAATTGCTGTTGCTAGGGCCCTTGTCACGAGGTGAGTGGCAAGCACTCGGTAGCATCGCTGTTTTTCTGATCGGCTCCTCAACGGCATCGCTGCATGGCTTCAGCATGGCCTGGGTCAGTGTGCTGATCCTCTGCTACCTGCTGACCTGCGGCGCCGTGAGCATTCATGCTCTGCAGCGATCTGTGGATTGGTCATTTCTTTTGTTTCTGGCAGCCATCATTGGCATGAGTAATGCCCTGCCATTCAGCGATCTCGATGAGCTATTGGGTCATAGTCTGCAGGGGATGGGGGCTCTGCTTGAAAACAATGCCGGCGCTTTTGCTATTGCCTTTGCAGTTTTGATCTATGGGCTACGGCTGCTGATGCCGCCCAAGCTCGTGGCACCGGTGATGGCCACGATCTTCATCCCGATCGCGACTCATCACAACATCAATCCCTGGGTTCCGAGCATGATGATCTTGCTCTACTGCGACGCTGCATTTATGCCCTATCAGCATGCCACATTGTTGGCCTTTCTGGCTGAGCTAGATGGCAGTAACACCGTGCAGAATAAGAGCTTCTTCTTGGCTAATAATCTCATCAATATTTTCCGTGTCGTTGCCCTGCTGATCGCTCTACCGATCTGGAGTTTCAATGGCATTCTCTAATCCCGTGCCAGCCCTGCTGCGAGGCGCGGCCGTAGCCTTTCCCTTGACTTTCATGCTGCTGTTGGTGGCAACGCTGGCTAGCAGTCATAGCCAGAAGCCCAGGGTCTTGCTGCTCCACAGTTATTATCCCGACTACCAGTGGGTGCGGGATCTCAATATCGGCTGGCAGCGTCGATTCGATGGCCATGCCAAGGCCAACGTGAAGGTTCACTACCTCGACACCAAACGGTTCCCGTCGGCCAGCAGCAAGGCCAAGGCCGCTCAGCAGGCCCTGCATCTGATCGGCAGCTGGAAGCCCGATGTGGTGGTGGCGATCGACGACGATGCCCAGGCCCTGGTGGGGAAACGGCTGCTGAACCAGCCCGGTCTTTCGCTGATCTATGCCGGTGTGCAGAACACCCCAGCCAGTTACAACTACACAACAGCTCACAATGTCAGCGGCATCAGCGAAGCCATCAACCTCACTGCGGTTCGCGACGCTCTCAGTGTCCCCCACCAACACAACCAGCCCACGGTCCCACTACGCATTGCCCACCTGTCTGACCAGTCGACCTATTCCGGCAGTGTTTCGGCTGCGATTCGCCGCTTCGACTGGTCCCCCCACCGGCTGGTCTCCTCCCAGCAACTCAGTAGCTTTGAGAATTGGCAACAGGCAGTGCTCCAGGCCAACCGCCAGGCCGACGTGTTGCTGATCACCAACTACCACACCCTGCTCAATGCCAAGCGCAGCAGCAGCGTGCCTTCGCGGCATGTGCTGCAGTGGACCCTGCGGCACAGCCCCCTGCCGATGCTGGGCACCTGGGGGTTTTTCGTGGACGAGGGCGGCATGCTGGCACTCGCTGTTTCGCCCTTTGAACAGGGCGAGACAGCCGCGACTCTTGCCCTGGCAGCCCTGCGCGGCGAGGTGATCCCTCCCGATCGGCGCCATCTGATCAACCGCGAGATGCTGGTGATGCTGCGGGCCAGCGAACTGCGGCGCCGTGGCTGGCAGCTCCCGGAGATCTATCGCTCCTATGCCAGGGCCACCGGCAACGCCCGGCCCTAGGGCATCAGCACCTGGTGGAGCGACTGCAGCAGCTGGCACGTGGCCGGCACCTGGGCAGCCACGACCCCGGCCTGCCGGCGATCGGCCGGCAGCAGCACATGCACCGTGCAGCCGGCACCGCTGGCTGAGCTGGCCCCCGCCGGCGAATCCTCAAACGCCCAGCAGCGGCGAGCATCCACCTGCAGGCGCCGCGCCGCCAGCAGGTAGGGATCGGGCGCCGGCTTGCCCGCCGCCAGCTCCGGATCATCCCCATGCACCCGCAGGCCGATCGCGGCCAGCCAGGGGTGGGGCGCCTCCTTGAGGGCCACAGCCGCGCGGCTGCTGCTGGTGACCAGGGCCATCGGAATGGCGCGCTGGCGGCAGGCGTCGATCAATGCCGCGGCCCCCGGCATCGCTGCGGCCCCCGGCAGCAGCACCTCGGCAATCGGCTGGCGCACCGCCAGCAGCGCCTCGACCGACGGCGCTTCCCGACCGGCGGCAGCGATCCACTGGCGCACCTGCTCCGCGCAGTCCAGCCGCCGCCGACCGCGCAGCGCCAGCAGCTGGGACGGGCTCAGCTCCAGCCCGAAGTGATCCGCTGCCCGCTGCCAGGCCTGGCTGTGCAGCGGCTCGGTGTCGAGCAACACGCCGTCGAGATCGAACAGGCAGGCGGCCGGTGCATCCATGCCGCCATCCTCTCAACGGAGAGTTGAACATGCGTGTCACAGACAGGCAGGGGCTGGGGGCAGCTGGCTTGAATGCCTGGCAGTGCCTGCGCTCTGGCCCCGGTGACCCAGACCACGATCGAGTCGATTCTGCAGGAAAAGCGCCTGTTTGATCCGCCGGCCGCGCTCGCCGCCTCGGCCCGCATCGGCTCCCTGGAGGCCTACCGCGCGCTCTGCGCCCAGGCCGACGCCGATCCCGATGGCTTCTGGGGGGATCTGGCCCGCCGCGAGCTGCACTGGTTCAACCCCTTCCACACGGTGCTCGACTGGAGCAACCCGCCCTTCGCCCGCTGGTTTGAGGGCGGCACCACCAACCTCAGCTTCAACTGCCTCGACCGACATCTCGATGGCGCCCGGGCCGACAAGACGGCCCTGATCTGGGAGGGGGAGCCGGGCGATACGCGCCGCTTCACCTACCGCCAGCTGCACGCCGAGGTCTGCAAGGCCGCCAATGGGCTCAAGGCCCTGGGCATCGGCAAGGGCGACCTGGTGGCCCTCTACATGCCGATGGTGCCGGAGGCGGCGATCGCCATGCTGGCCTGCGCCCGCATCGGCGCCCCCCACTCGGTGGTGTTCGGCGGCTTCTCGGCCGATGCCCTGCGGGACCGGCTGATCGACGGCGAGGCCAGGTTGGTGATCACCGCCGACGGCGGCTTCCGCAAGGACAAGCCGGTGCCCTTGAAACCAGCCGTTGATGAGGCCCTGGCCGGCAACGGCGGCGCCCCCACCGTGCAGAAGGTGCTGGTGGTGCGGCGTCTGGCGGGCGCCGCTGGCGACTGCGCCATGACCAGCGGTCGCGACCTCTGGTGGCACGAGCTGGTGGATGGCCAGAGCCCTGAATGCCCGGCCGAGCCGATGGCCAGCGAAGACCGGCTGTTCGTGCTCTACACCTCGGGGTCCACCGGCAAGCCCAAGGGGGTGGTGCATACCACCGCCGGCTACAACCTCTGGGCCCACCTCACCTTCCAGTGGATCTTCGACATCCGTGACGACGACATCCACTGGTGCACCGCCGATGTGGGCTGGATCACCGGCCACAGCTACATCGTGTATGGCCCGCTCTCCAATGGCGCCACCACGGTGATGTACGAGGGGGCACCGCGCCCCAGCAAGCCGGGCGCCTTCTGGGAGGTGATCCAGAAGCACCGCTGCACGATCTTCTACACCGCCCCCACGGCGATCCGCGCCTTCATGAAG
>JBEDAU010000123.1:0-3360 GCA_041177605.1 Cyanobacteriota bacterium
ACATTGAGGAGCAACAAGAAATTGTTCAGCTCATCGAATCTCTCTTCACTATCGCCGACCAACTCGAAGCCCGCCTCAACGCCGCCCGCAAGGTCGTCGATCGGCTCACCCCAGCCCTGCTGGCCAAGGCGTTCCGCGGCGAGCTGGTGCCCCAGGATCCCGGCGACGAGCCGGCGAGTGTGCTGCTCGAACGGATTCGGGCGGCCCGCCAGGCGGAGGCTGCTGCGGGGAAACCCGCGCGGCGCGGGCGCAAGCAGGCTGCAGCCCACCCGGCTCCGGTCACTCGGGATGCCGCCCCCGTGTCGCCTGATCTGCTGGCTGGGTTGCTGAGGGAATGCGGTGCCCTCAGTGAGCGGGCGCTGCTGGCGGCCTCTGAATTGGCGCCCGAGCGCTTTCAGCGGCAGCTGGCGATGGAGATGGACGCGGGTGGGATCCGGGAAGACCTGGAGGACGGGGAGAGGGTGTTGGTCGTGGCCGGGTGAGCGTCAGGCATCCCCATGCAGATAGCCCTGCTGATCACATCCCGGCGGCGCACCACGGGCGGCGCAACTCTCAGCCCATGCCCTCGCGCCGCAGCCGCCAGCCCAGCGTTTCACCGGCATGGAACGGCACCAGGTTCACGCTGGTGCCGGCGGGGTCGTTGAGGTGCAGCTGGCGGGGTACGTCGTGCGACTGCCGCTCCAGGGTGATCGTGCCCGGATTCAGCGGCAGGCCGTAGAAGCGGGGCCCGAACTCCGCGGCGAAGCCCTCCAGTTTCTCCAGGGCATTTTCCTGCTCGAACACCGCCGCGTAGCTTTCGATCGCATAGGGGGCGTTGAAGATCCCGGCGCAGCCGCAGGCGCTCTCCTTGGCCTCGCGGCTGTGGGGAGCCGAGTCGGTGCCCAGGAAGAATTTCGGGTTGCCGGAGGTGGCCGCCGCCCGCAGGGCGATGCGGTGCAGCTCCCGCTTGGCCACCGGCAGGCAGTAGAAGTCGGGCCGCAGGCCGCCAGCAAACATCGCGTTGCGGTTGATGTGCAGGTGGTGGGGCGTGATCGTGGCCGCCAGGTTGGCCGGGCCGCTGCGCACAAAGTCCGCCGCGTCGCTGGTGGTGATGTGCTCCAGCACCACCTTCAGGCCCGGGTGGCGCTGCAGCAGCGGCGCCAGCACCCGCTCGATGAACACGGCCTCGCGATCGAAGATGTCGATCTCGGCGTCGGTGACCTCGCCGTGGATCAGCAGCGGCATGCCGATGCGTTCCATCACACCCAGCACCGGCTCAATCCGGGCGATCGCCGTGACGCCTGAATCCGAGTTGGTGGTGGCGCCGGCCGGGTAGAGCTTGCAGGCGGTGAACACGCCCTCAGCAAAGCCCCGCTCGAGTTCGGCCGGATCAATGCTGTCGGTGAGGTAGGCCGTCATCAGCGGCGTGAAGCCGCTGCCATCGGGCAGGGCCGCCCGGATGCGCTCCCGGTAGGCGCTGGCCGCCGCCACCGTGGTGATCGGCGGCCTGAGGTTGGGCATCACGATTGCCCGGGCGAACTGGGCCGCCGTGGCCGGCGCCACCGCCTGCAGCATCGCCCCATCGCGCAGGTGCACATGCCAGTCGTCGGGCTGGCGGAGGGTGAGCTGCTGGGGCTGCTGCACGGGCTTGCCGCAGGGGGCGCGGGAGGATCTCCCCACCCTGGCAGTCGCCATGGCTGATCGATCGGTGCAGGCCCACAGCCCGGAGCAGGGCCAGGATCAGTTGGTGGCGGTGCGGGTGGTGCCCCGCGGCAGTCGCAATCAGGTGCTCGGACTGCGCGATGGCGCCGTGGCGATCAAGCTGCAGGCCCCACCGGTGGAGGGGGCCGCCAATGCCGCCCTGCTGGCCTATGTGGCCGAGCTGGTGGGTCTGCCCCGCCGCGCCATCCACCTGGTGCGCGGTGAGACCAGCCGCAGCAAGTGGATCGCCGCCGATGGCCTGGGTGCCGCCGAGCTGCGGGCCCGGCTGCTGGCGGCAGCCCGATGAGGCCCTGGGCTGCGGGCTGGCTGCAGCGGAGGCCTGGGGGCAGACCTCTGTGCGCTCCCCCGCACGATTCGCTGCAAACGGCTGCTGCACGGCCTGCCGATGTGACTAAATCGGGCAATGATGCGGCAGCGTCCCCGGCTGCCTGAGCACGTTCCGTTCGCCATGGCCCACCACCAGATCCTGATCGTTGGCGGCGGTGCCGCCGGCATCACCGTTGCCGCCCAGCTCAAGCGCGCCCGCAATGCCCTGGATGTGGCGATCCTGGAACCCTCCAGCGACCACTACTACCAGCCGGGCTGGACCCTGGTGGGCGGTGGGGTGTTCAGCCTGGAGGAGACGCGCCGGGCCGAGCGCGACCTGATCCCCTCCGGTGTGCACTGGATCCAGGCGGCGGCGGCCAGCTTCGATCCCGACGGCAACAGCGTGACCACGAGCAGCGGCGAGCGGCTCAGCTACGACGTGCTGATCGTGGCGACCGGGCTCAAGCTCTGCTGGGACAAGATCGAGGGCCTCAGCGAGGCCCTGGGCCAGGGCGGCGTGTGCAGCAACTACAGCAAGGACTTCGCCCCCTACACCTGGGAGGCGATCCAGACCTTCAAGGGCGGCAATGCCGTGTTCACCTGTGCGCCGATGCCGATCAAGTGCCCCGGCGCGCCCCAGAAGATCGCCTACCTGGCCGATGACGTGTTCAAGAAGAAGCGCCTGAACGCCAAGGTGATCTATGCCACCGCCACGCCGGGCATCTTTGGGGTGCCCACCTATGCGGCGCCACTGCGGGAGGTGGTGAAGCGCAAGGGCATCGACGCCCGCTACAGCCATGTGCTCACGGCCGTGCGCCCTGCAACGAAGGAGGCGGTGTTCAGCGTGCAGGTGGCCAGCCCCCACCAGGACGACCTGGCCGAAACCCGCGAGGAGGTGATCCCCTACGACCTGCTGCACGTGACCCCGCCGATGGCGGCACCAGACGCGGTGGCCTCCAGCCCCCTGGCGAATGGGGCCGGTTTCGTGGAGGTGGATCAGTTCAGCCTCCAGCACGTGCGTTACCCCAACGTGTTTTCGCTCGGGGATGTGAGCGGCATGCCCAACTCCAAGACCGCCGCCGCGGTGCGTGGCCAGGCGCCGGTGCTGGTGGCCAACCTGCTGGCCCACCTGGATCAGCAGCCCCTGGCTGCCGCCTACGACGGCTATAGCTGCTGCCCGCTGATCACCGGCTACGGCAAAACGATCATGGCGGAGTTCAACTACAAGCAGGAACCGGTGCCGTCGTTCCCCCTGGATCCCACCAAGGAGCGCTGGAGCATGTGGTGGATCAAGCGCAAGCTGCTGCCGTCGCTCTACTGGAACCGCATGCTCGCGGGCGCCCAGCATGAGCG
>JBEDAU010000124.1:0-15096 GCA_041177605.1 Cyanobacteriota bacterium
TCCCTGGATCGAACCGGGGGCGGCAATCGCCAGCTGGCCACGAGCCGCGATCGTGCTGCCGGCTCCGGCCTGGGGAGCACCGACCGGCAGGCCAACCGCACCGACCGCCAGGGCAACCGCACCGAGCAACGCGGCGATCGCCAGACCAACCGCACCGATCGACTCTCCGACCGCTCCGACGTCCGCAAGGAACGGATCGACCAAAGGGGCGATGTGCGCAGCGATCGGATCGATGCCCGCACCGATCGCATGGACCGCCGCTGGGACAGCTTCGACAACCGCTGGGATAGCTATCCCGGCTGGGCCCGCCCCGGCTGGGGCTATGCCCGGCCATGGAACTACGGCTGGTACGGCGGCTGGGCCACGCCCTCCTGGGGCTGGTGGGGGGCCCGCGCCGCCGTGTGGGGCCTCACCACCCTCACCACCGCAGCCATCATCAACGAGGCCGTGGATGATGCGGTCAGTGAGCACGTCACCTACATCGCCGTGCCCAACAGCGACTACGGGCTGTTGTATGGCACCGTCGCGCCGGTTGCCAACGACGGGGTGAGCTTCGAGGTGATCGATGGAGGACGATCGGTTGCCATGACGGCCGACTGCCGCCAGGGCACCCTCAATGGTCGCGAGCCCGGAACCGCCGCGGAAGCGGAATTGCTCAATGCTGCCTGCCAGGTGGCTTATGGATCGACTTGAGTAACCGAGCAGCGCCACAGCCCGCTGGCCCTCCAGCGGGCTTTTTTGTGGCCCACGGCAGTAGGGGTGCGGCAGCCCCGCATCCGGGTGCCGGCTGACCACGCCGACCGGCCATGGCGACCCCCTGGGAGAACGGCCAGTGGGGAGGGTCAATCCTGAGTGCTTGGGTGAGCAGAATGGGCGCCATTTGCCCTCAAGTAGCCGTTCTGAATGTGCGTTTAAGCTGACGCCAACAAAGCCGAATCATGTCCCCATGCTCTGCCACCTCCCACCGGCTTTGACTAAGCGTTTTTTGCAAAGTTGTGCCGCTTTGCTGGGGTTGCTGGTGGGGGTTGATCTGCTCAGCGGGCCATCCGGCCAGGCAGCGCCCCTTGGCGACCCTGCGGCCACCGCCGAACCGGGCCAGCCCCCCTCCAGCAACGGGTCCACCACCGCCTCGACCACCGCCTCCGCCCCAGCGTCTGCCTCCCAGCCGGCCTGGCGCGCCACGCTGGAGCTCTACGGGCCCTTGCCCATCAGGCTCGACACCACCACCACGGTGGTGACCCAGAACCGCCGCAGTGTCACCACCGAGACCAACCTCAACCTGGGTCAGCTGCTCGACAAGCTGGAGTGGATCACGGCGGTGCGGGGCAGCCTTGAACAAGGGCGCTGGGGACTGCTGACCGATCTGAGCTACACCCAGCTCGGCCAGGAGAAGGCCCGCACCAGCGGCGGTGCCCTGCTTCCCAATCTCACGGGTCGGGCCCGGGTCGGGGCGCGCCAGGGCGTCTACGACCTGGCCGTGCGGCATCGCTTCGGGGACCCCGAGGCCGCGGTGGCCCGAGCGGGTCAGTTCAGCCTGATCCCCTATGCAGGGGTGCGCCTGATCGATGCCCAGCTCGACGTGGAGGCGGAGCTCAGCAGCCGCCTCGGCGCCTTTCAGCGCCAGGGAACCTTCAGTCGCACCTGGGCCCAGCCGCTTCTCGGCACCCAGGCGACCCTGTTCCTCTCGCCGCGGCTGCGGGCCTTTGCCCGTGCCGATATCGGTGGTTTCGGCCTCAGCGGCTCCCGCGATCTCTCCGGGAACGCCCAGGTGGGGCTGGGTTATGCCATCGGCAACAACACAGACTTCAACATTTCATGGCGCTATTTCGGCATTGATTACAACAACGGCGACAGCCCCGACAGCGGTTTCAAGACGACGCAGAACGGCCTCGAGATTGGTCTGAAGATCTTTTTCTGAGGTCTGCAGCCTGGGGTTCACCTGGGGTGGATCACCCGCCAGTCGCGGGCCATGTCCACCACGGTCCAGCCATCCCGCCGGGCCTGGTCTAGGGCCAGGTTGAGCCGGCCGATCGGCGAGAGCCGGTCATAGGCCCACTCGCGGCGCGCATCGGTGTGGTGCACCAGCAGGGCGAAGCGGGGACCGGGGCCCGCCATGGTCCAGCTGAGCATCTGCTGGTCGCCGTCGGAGTTGCCGAAGGCGGCCAGGGGCCGGCGACCGATGATCTGTTCGATCGCCACTGGCTTTTCAGGTCCGTTCACCCGCGCCTCCAGCACGGGCTGGCGCTCCAGCACCGGCCCCGATGCTGTCTCCACATAGGCGAGTTTTAGGCGGGTGCCGATCACCTGCTCGGGGGGCACGCCGTAGACCACCTCACTCCAGGGACGCATGAAGGCGACATCGCTGCCCGAGACGATGTAGGTGCGAAACCCATTGGCCCGCAGGTAGGCCAGCAGCTCCAGCATCGGCTGGAACACCATGGCCGTGTAGGGCTTGCCGGTGCTGGGGTGCCGGGCGGTGCTGAGCCAGTGGCGCACCTCGGCATGGAAGGCCTCGGTGCTCAGCCCCGAGGAGCTGGCCAGCAGCAGGGCCACCAGTGCCGGTGTGCCCTGTTTCTGCAGGCTGGCCATGTCGCCGCGCAGGGCCGATGCATAGGGCTCCTGCCGACGCCAGCCTGGATGGAGCGGTGCCAGCTGGCGGATGCGATCGATGCAGAACAGGTACGGGATGTACAGGGGCTGCTCGCTCCAGAGCGTGCCGTCGTTGTCGAACACGGCGATGCGTTCCGCCGGCGGCACGGCCTGGGCCCGCTCCACGAAGTGAAGAATGGCGCGTTTGCTCGAGCCCTCCAGCCATGACGGCAACGGATCGGTCCGCCCCTCCACGGGGCTGAACACCAGGGCCAGGGCCAGGGCCGGCAGCACGGCCCTGGCCCGGCGCGACGGCAATGGCCGCCGGAGCAGCGCGCTCATCTCGCCTCCCGCACGATGCAGCGGAAGCCCAGGTGGCAGGTGGAGGTGTCGATCCCCTGGGCCATGCGGGCTGCCGGCCGGTAGCGGCGGCAATAGCTGGGGGCACAGAGGAACGAGCCGCCTTTCACCACCTTGCGGGGCACGGGCCCGTGCTGGGAGCTGGGATCAATGCTGGCTTGGCGGAGACCGTCCTGGGCCGAAGCACAACAGGCGGCTGGTTCGGATTGATGGGGCACGTACCAGCTGTCGCTCCACTCCCACACGTTGCCGATCATGTCGAACAGGCCATAGCCATTGGGGGGAAACACGCCCACGGGCGAGGTGCGTTCATAGCCGTCGAGGCGGCTGTTGTGGTGGGGGAAGTCGCCCTGAAATGTGTTGGCCATCGGCAGGCCGCCGGGGTGCAGCTGATCGCCCCAGGCGAATTCCCTGCCCTCCAGGCCTCCCCAGGCGGCCCGCTCCCATTCCGTTTCGCTGGGGAGCTGCTTGCCCATCCAGGCAGCGTAGGCCGCGGCATCCGCGTGGGCAATGTGCACCACGGGGTGGTGTTCGCGGCCCTTGATCGAACTGCCGGGGCCTTCGGGGTGGCGCCAGTCGGCCCCCGGTATGTACTGCCACCAGCGGTAGTGGTTGGCCTGCCGCACCGGCTCCGGTGGCGGCACAAACACGATTGAGGCCGGTTGCAGCCGCTCCGGATCGGCGTCGGGGTAGAGGGCCGGATCGGCGGGCCGCTCGGCCACGGTTCGGTGGCCGGTGGCCTTCACGAACTTCAGAAACTGGGCATTGGTGACCGGCGTGCGATCGATCCAGAACCCCTCCACCTCCACCCGGTGGGCCGGCGCCTCCTCCGGGTAGTGATGGTCGGAGCCCATCTGGAAGACGCCCCCCGGGATCCACACCATTCCTGAGGCCGGGGGACGCTTGGAGGGCATGGATCAGGCTGCGCCGCTGGCCGCTTGCTCCAGTTTCTCCATCACCCGCTCCAGCGAGAAGCTGGCGGCCTTCTGGCGCGGTGGATACTCCACGAACGTCTTCAGGAACTCCGCCACGTAGGCCTGGGCCGGCACGAGCAGGAAGATGTGATCGAACATCCAGTCCCAGTAGGTGTTGGAGGTGATGTCGGCCCGTTCGTAGGGATCGGTGAGCAGGTTGAAGATCTTCGGCACTCGCAGTTCCACGAACGGCTCGGCCCAGATCTGACAGGTGCCGGGGCAGCGCTGCTCCTTGAACACGAACTTCCAGTTGTCGTAGCGCAGGCCCACCAGATCACCGTCGTCGGAGAAGTAGAAGAACTCCTTGCGCGGACTTTTCTCGGTATTGCCGCACCAGTAGTCGAGCATGTTGTAGCCATCCAGGTGGATGCGGAAGGTCTTGTTGCCCACCTGGTGGCCGTGCAGCAACTTCTGCTTGATCTCCGGCTCACCCGCCGCCGCCAGCAGGGTCGGCAGCCAGTCGAGGTGGCTGCAGATGCCGGTGATGTTGGTGCCGGCCGGAATGTGGCCGGGCCAGCGCACCAGCGCCGGCACCCGGAAGGCCCCTTCCCAGTTGGTGTTCTTCTCGCTGCGGAAAGGAGTCATGCCGGCGTCTGGCCAGCTGTTCATGTGGGGCCCGTTATCGGTGCCATACATCACGATTGTGTCGTTGGTGACGCCCAACTCATCGAGCAGATCGAGCATCTCACCGATGCACGCGTCGTGATAGATCATCACGTCGTGGTATTCCGACTGCCAGCGGCCACTGCGCCCCACATCCTGCGGCCGCGCATAGGTGCGGAAGTGCATGTGGGTGGTGTTGAGCCACACGAAGAAGGGCTCACCGGAGGCCACTGCATCGCGGATGAAGCGCTTGGCCTCCGCCATGAACTCATCGTCGGCCGTTTCCATGCGCTTGCGGGTGAGCGGGCCGGTGCTCTCGATCCGCTGGGTGCCATCGCCATTGGCCCAGCAGTGCAGCACGCCGCGGGGGGCGAAACGCTTGCGGAAGTTGGGGAATTCGGGGTCGTCTTCGCGGGGGTAATCGCGCAGCTCCGGCTCCTCTTCGGCATTGAGGTGATAGAGATTGCCGAAGAACTCGTCGAAACCGTGCATGGTGGGCAGGTGTTCGTCGCGATCGCCGAAGTGGTTCTTGCCGAACTGGCCGGTGCGGTAGCCCTGGGGCTTGAGCAGCTCAGCGATGGTGGGATCCTCATCGCGGAATCCCAGCTCAGCGCCCGGCAGGCCCACCTTGGAGAGGCCGGTGCGGTACACGCTCTGGCCGGTGATGAAGGCGGCGCGGCCGGCGGTGCAGCTTTGCTCGGCGTAGTAGTGAATGAACTTGGCCCCTTCCCGGGCCACTCGGTCGATGTTCGGGGTTTGGTACCCCATCAGGCCATGGCTGTAGCAGCTGAGGTTGCTTTGGCCGATGTCATCGCCCCAGAGAATGAGAATGTTCGGCTTGCCGTTGGGCATGGGAACCACTGAATGGCATGGTTCCCACCATGGTGATCAGGGGCGGCCTGGTTGACAGCCCCGCCCAGCTGCTCGTTACGGGATTGACGTTGCGTGTGCTGCCAACTTCAGCGCGTCTGCCGGGCAAGCCCGTGTTCAGCCCAGCCGCCGCAGCAAGGGAGCGGAGACCCCCACGGTGATCAGCACATAGAGCAGCACACCCAGCTTGATGCTGGGGTGCTCGGGCGCGTAGGAACTGGCCAGCAACAGGGCCAGACCTGGATTGCGCATCGAGGTGACCAGGGCGGTGGTGATGCGGCGCTCCCGCCCTTCGCCGGCCATGGCGTAGCCGAGCAGGAGGCTGATCAGCACCAGGAGCGCCATCGCCGGCAGTGCCGCCAGGTTGGCGGCACCGAACTCGAGCAGCAGGGGGGCCGTTCTGACCAGCACGGCAACCACCAGCAGGATCACAAGCGCGTTGGCCAGCTGATCCAGGGGAGGACGCAGCCGGTCCACGGTCGCGGGAAAGCCACGGCGCAGCAGCAGTCCCAGCACCAGGGGCAGCAACTGCACTGTGCTCACCTGCATGGCCACCTGGCGCGGCAGCACATCCCAGCCCTCCACGCCGAACACCCACTCCCCCAGGTTGGCCAGCAACGGCACGGTGACGATCGCCGCCAGGGCGGCCCCCACCTGCAGCAGGCCCGCCAGGGCGTGGTCGCCGCCGCTCTTGCCTGCCTTGCGCAACAGCAACGGAGCACTCGGGCAGGCGGCCATCAGGGCGATGGCGTGGCGTGCCTCCATCGAGAGGGCTTGGGCCGGCGGCGTGCTCAACAGCCCAAAGCCGATCAGCGGCACCAGCAGGCAGGTGGCCGCTTCGGCCCGCAGCAGCAAGCGCCAGTGGCGGCGCCACTGGGCCAGGGCATCGCTGGGCAAGCCCAGGCCCAGGGCCAGCATCACCGTGAACAGGGTGAGAGGGATCAGCAGGGTTGCCGCGATGTCCATGCCCATCTCAGCTCACCAACCCCACCACAAGGATGCCCATCGCCATCACGCCGATCAGGGCGATCAAGGTGGCGGTGGCCGCTGCCAGCCGCGGTGACTCCACATAGACAAAGGCGTCATGCCGCAGTCGCCTGAGCTCGCGCAGGTGCTGCACCGTGGCCGCAGCCATCGCCAGGATGCCGGTCATCACAAAGGCCACCGCGACCGCGATCACCCCGGGGCGAGGACCGGAGGTGCCACTGGCCCGGTCGATCGCGCCCACGATCTTGTCGAGGCCGAAGCCGAAACTGATCAGCGATAGACAGGTGCGGATCCAGGCCATCAACGTGCGCTCGGCGGCATCCCGGTTGCGTTGGCGGGCCAGTTCGTTGGTGAGATTCATGGCGTGCTTGCCGTTGGAGACTGCTCTGCCCTGGCCTCACGGCTGAGGGCGAGGTTCAGGAACGTGCGGATCAGGGCGATGGCCGCCAGCTGGATCAACTGCTGACCCGTGGGACTGATGGTGGTGGCGACGATGTCGGCGGCGAGCTGGAACTCCAGTGCCATCGACAGCCATCGCCCCAGCTCCAGACGCACGGTCCCAAGCCGCACGGTCTCGACGCGCACGGTTCCCACGCGCACCGACCCCAGGCGCATGGACCCCAGGGCTGGGAGTCGCAGGGCCTGGCGCACGCTGACCAGCACCCCCAGCAGCACCGTGAGCACCGACAGGCTCTCGAGCATCAGGCGCAAGGCCTCGGCCCAAACAACCAGGAGCTGGTTGAAAGCGTCCACCGAACTGCGACCGCCAGAGCGAACTGATCTCTGCACGGTAGGCAGCAGGGCCCACGCTGCTCCACGCTGGAGTGAGCAAAACGCGCAAAACCGCGGCCACGGGTTGGCGCTGCCCTGGGATGGGCGCAAGCCTGGGCTGGGTCGCGGCCCCGCCACCCACAGCCCCGCCGGACCGACTGCCTGCCCTCCATGCGCTCCTCCGCCGATCCCCTGTCTCGACCCCGCTGGGTGGACCGCCAACGCCGGCGCCAGCACTCGCCGCTACTGCGGTTGATCGACCGCTCGTTCGGGCTGCGGCTGCTGCTGGCGGCGGCGGGGGCAACCCTGGCCATGGCGGTGGTGAACCGCTGGGAGCAGTGCCGCGATCAGGGTTTCCGGCGCGGCTGCGTGTGGCATGACGCCGGCGGCGTGCTGAGTGTGGACAACCTGGAAGCCTTCAGCATCGTGACGGCCGGTTTCCTGTTCATCCTCGAAGGGGGCCAGCGGCGCCAGCGGGAGCACATGGCGGCCATGGAGCTGATCCTCAGCTGCCAGCAGGCCCGGGTGCGCTTCAGCCACGCCCGCAACCAGGCCCTGGAGCTGCTCAGTGAGGCGGGCCTGTGGCTGGATGGCCTCGATCTGAGCGGCACGTTGTTGGATGAACTGAGCATCCCGGGGGCCCGATGGCGGGGGGTGAATCTGGCCGGCTGCAGCCTTCGGTGTGCCGACCTGCGGCAGGTCGATCTCCGCCAGGCCGACCTCAGCGATGCCGATCTGCAGGGCGCCAACCTGGAGGGGGCCAACCTTGCTGACGCCAACCTGCTCGGCGCCAACCTGGACGGTGCGACTCTCAACGGCACGGTCCTGGAGGGCAGCGCTCTGAGCGGGCCAGCTCAGAGCGAGCCGGTGGGGCAGGGGTGACAAGGACCGGCGGCAATCCGAGGTGACCGCGGCCATCAACCCCGTCACGGAGTCATCAGCGCGACCCTCCCTCAGCCGTCATCCTGCTGTCAAAAGCGAAGGCTTTGCAAATCAGGAAAGCTTTGCTGGTTCACGTCAAAGGCGGCCTAGTGTTCAGAGGGCACATTCCACGGGTCGATGGAACGGGGAACTGCTGGGTCGACGGATCAGCCCGGGTCCCATCGACTGGCGTTTCATGATCAACTGGCCGAGGTGAGCCGCGATCCCCAGGCCCTGGCCTGTCGCCTCGCCCAGCATTACTCCCTCAAGGATTTTGGCCCTCTGCCCGGCACCGAGAAGGCCTTTCTGCATCGCACCAGCACCTGTCAGGCAGGGGAGTTGCTGCTCTCGGGTGGTTATTCCTCACCCCTGCTGGGCACCATCGGGGAGCGGCAGGGAATTGGGGCAGTCAATGTGATCCTGAGTGGTCAGATCTGCTACGGCAGTGATGGTCAGGAGAGTGTTGTGAATCAACAACGTCCCTTCTTCTTTTCCCCCGGCCATGAGTACACCTATAAAATCGATGATCACTTTAATGGGATTGTCTTTCATGTCGACCTTCAGCGCCTCCGCCAAACTGCGGCTGCGATTGCAGGGCTGGGGATTTCCGAACGTCGGTTTGCCGGTGCTCTCGATCAGGTGCGCACTCTGTCCACCAGCAGTGCCCGCAATGCCCAGCTGCTGAAGGTGCTCAGTCATGTCTTCAGCATGCTGGATTATCCAGAACTGGAGATGCTTGGCCATCTGCAGCACCTGCAACTGGATGATCTCATCTACCGCAATCTGGCGCTGCTGCTCTGCCCGCAGCTGGAGACGCTGTCCCATGAAGACAGCCTGGAGCGGGGGCAACGGGAGCGCATCTTGGAAGACCTGCTCGAATGGGCACGGGCCAATCTCCACAAGCCGATCAACCTCACCCAGCTGGAGCAGCGCAGTGGTTATTCCCGTCGCAGCCTGCAGCTGGCCTTCCAGCAGCGCTTCGGCTGTGGCCCGATCCAGTGGATCCGCCGCCAACGGCTGGAGCAGGCGCGCCAGGCCCTGCTGCAGCCAGCCCCGGACGACACGGTGAGCGGCATCGCCAGCCGCTTCGGCTTCAGCAGTCTGTCGGTGTTCAGTCGGGACTTCAGCGTCCACTTCGGCATGCGACCTTCGGATCTGTTGCGGGAAGGGCGCCCACCCGGCCCGGCGGCAGGCTGAGGGCTCAGGCCTGGGCGGCGCAGCTGGGGCAGAGAGCCCGCACATTGAGCACGCACTCCAGCAGGCGGAAGCTGTGGTGCTGGGCGGCCGCTTCGCCCGCCGCCAGCACGGAGGGATTCTCGAACTCTTCGGTGCGCCCACAGCGGATGCAGACCAGGTGGTGGTGGTCGCGGTGAGCGTCGCCGGCCAGCTCAAAGCGCCGACCACCCTCGGGTAGTTCCAGCTCCTGCAGCAGGCCCATCGAGCTGAGCAGGCGCAGGGTGCGGTACACCGTGGCCAGGGACACCCGCTCCTGACCGCCCAGCAGGCGCTGGTGCACCTCCTCGGCACTCAGATGGCTGCCTTCGCCGATCCGCTCGAACAGGGCCAGCACGCGCTGGCGCTGGGGGGTGAGCCGCTGACCCCGGTCATGGAGGCTGGAGCGCAGGCCCTTGGCGGCGGGCAGTCCGGCGGGGCTGGCCAGTCCGTTGGTGCGGGGCAAGCTGGCCAAGCGTGGGCGAATGGGTTTCTCAACAATACGCCCAATTGCGAACAGTCGCCAGGGTGGCCGGCGCGGCGATCCTCAGGCTGACCAGCGACGGTCCAGGCGGGCCAGCCCCGCGGCCAGCAGATCGGCAACGGTCACCATCACCCGGTAGCTGATCGCCACGGCCAGCAACTGGGCCTCGGGAATGGCCGCCCCCAGCCGCAGCAGCAGGGCAGCCTCGAACACCCCCAGTCCCCCCGGTGCAGCCGGCACCACCAGGCCGGCGGTCCAGGCCAGGGCGAACCCGGCCAGCCACCCGGTCCACTCCAGGGACCCCTGCAGTTCAAAGGCCAGCACACAGCAGGCGAAGCCGGCGAAGCGCAGCAGCACAAAGACCAGTTGGGCCACCAGTGGCGGCCAGGGATAGCCGGCCAGGGGCGGTGGGGCGGCCGCCGCCGGATCCTCCAGGCCCAGGCGCGAGGCCTGGCGACGCTCCAGCCCTTGCAGCAGCGGTTGGAGCCACTGGGGCCAGAGCAGCGCCAGGGGCACCAGGGCCGCCGCACCCAGCCCGGCCTGCCAGCCGCCCAGGGGCACCAGCGCCAGCGCCGCCACGGCCGCCACGAGGGGGTCGAGCAGCACGGCCAGCAGGGCCACAGGAGTGCTGGCGGGCTGGGCCAAGGGGGCCTCGGCGTTCCGCAGCAGGTGCAGCCGGCTGGTGAGGTGCCAGATGCCTCCGGGCAGGTACTTGCGCAGGTTGGTGTCGAGGTAGGCCAGCACCAGCTCCTGCCATCGGGGGTGCAGGCCCAGCCAGAGCAGCACCACCCCCAGGCCCAAACCATTGGCCACCAGGCTCACCAGGCTGATGCCCACGCCCAGCACCAGCCAGAGCCAGCCCTGCAGGTCGAGGCGCAGCTGCAGCAACTGGGCCCCATGGGCCACCAGGGCCGCCAGCACGAAACCGAAGCTCAGCAGGCTGATCCACAGCCGCAGTCCTCCGGGTGGGGGTTGGAGCGCGGCGAGCTTCCGGGTCAGGGGCAGGAGCCGCTGCCGCCAGCTGGTGAGCACGGTCATGGGTCGGATCACGGCCCAGTCTCCGGCAGCGGGGCCTGGTGTTCGAGGGTGGCCATCACCTGCGCCCGCACCTCGGCCAGGGGGAGCCCATGCCGGCGGGCCAGGGAGACCAGATCGTCGTGTTCGGGTTTGCTGCGCCAGCGGCCATCCGGCAGCCGCACCTGTTTCAGCCGCACCGGGCCGAGTGGTGTGTCGATTCCGATCTGGCGTCGGGGCAGGCACCAGCGCTGCTGCAGCTGCTCCCGCAGGCCGATGGTGGTGCTGTGGTGCCACCACACCCGCCGCAGGGCCTCCCCCCGCTCCGGTGCCGCCAGGGCGGTCAGCTGCCAGGCGGATCGCCCCTTCTTCATGGCGATCGCCTGGCTGAACACCTCCAGGGCCCCGGCCTGGCGCAGCTGGTCGGCCAGGTGGGCCAGGTCTTCCGGGGTGGCGTCGTCGATCTGGGCGCACTGCTCCAGGACGACCTCCTGCAGGACGAGCGCCTCGGCGGCTTCCCCAGGGCCAGCACCAGGGACGCCAGCACCGCTGGCGCTGGCGCGCTCAGCCAGCACCAGCCGCAGCAGGTTGGGCCGATCCAGCTGGCGGCTGCCCAGCCCCACGCCAACCCGGCGGGGTGTGTGGGCCGGCGGCAGCCCGAACCGATCCGCCCAGCAGGCCGTGAGTGCCAGGCCGGTGGGAGTGGTGAGCTCGGCAGGCGGAAACCCCTCGGCGCTGGCCAGGGGCACGCCGCGGCGACGGGCGATCTCCAGCACCGCCGGCGCCGGCAGGGGCAGGAGGCCGTGGGCGGTCTGCACCGTGCCGTGGCCCGCCGGGGGCGGGCTGCACACCAGCTCGGTGACCCTGAGATGCAACAGGCCGGCACACACCCCCACCACATCCACCAGGGCATCGATGGCACCGACCTCATGGAAGTGCACCTGCTCGGCATTGTGGCCATGCACGGCCGCCTCCGCCTCCGCCAGCAGGCCGAACACCGCCAGCACCCGCTCCTGCAGCCTGGTCTCGAGCGGGGCGTCCTGCAGCGTGCGGCGCAGCTCGGCCCAGTGGCGATGGGGCGGCTGGGCTTCCAGGCCCTGCACCGCCAGGTGCAGGCCGCGCAGGCCACCACTGCGCCGCTCCTCCAGATCCAGCTCGTAGGCCCCATCGAGCCCCAGGCAGGCCAGCGGTTCCCGCACCACCGACTCGGGTACCCCCAGGTCGAGCAGGGCGGCCAGCAGCATGTTGCCGGCCAGCCCGGTGGGGCAATCCAGCAGTGCGAGCGTCACGGGGCGGCGGGCGCCATTCGCAGCAGCCGCGGGGCCGTGGCCAGCAGGGCGTCTGCCCGGCTCTCCAGCTGCTGGCGCTGCTGGCGCAGCAGTTGGTCCACCTCGCGCCGGGCCTGGCGCTGCTCCCGCTGGGCCGTGGCCACATCGTGACCGGAGAGCCCCCAGAGTCGGCCCAGCAGGGCCCGGTCGTCGCTGCCACCGAGGCAGTCGCCGTAGAGCAGATGTTCCGCCGCCATGCCCGCCTGCAGAACCCGGCTCCAGCGACGCAGCTCCACCAGTGGCAGTTTGGCCTGCAGGGGCGGCTCCAGCTGGGTGGTGCCGCCGGCGGCCAGCCCGGCGCGCCAGCAGGCCAGGCTGCCCACCAGCACCTGTCCCACGGCCATCGCCTCGCGCTCCGCCAGAAGCACGTGGCCCGCCTCGTGCACGGCGATGCGCCGCAGCCGCTGCAGGCCCCCTGGCAATGCCTCAGCGAGCAGATGGCCGCCGCGGCCGCCGAAGCGGGCCGCATCGACGGTGAGGAGTGCCAGGGCGGTGCCGGCGAGCAGGGCAATCCAGCTGGGGGGCAGGCCCAGCAGGGGCCCAATCACCGCCAGCAGGCTGACGGCCGCCACCACCAGACCAGCCGCCAGCGGTTGATTCATCCCCTGCTCCGGCGTTGCCCGGCCCTCACGGCGCCGGTCGACTCACCGCCGAGCGATGGCCCCCCTGGCGGGCCGGGGAGCGGCGGCCTCCACCGCCCCCCTCGCGCCGTCCCTTGCCGCCGCGGCTGCCGCGCTGGGCCACCGGGCCGAGCACCTCAAAACCCTCGAGCTGCAGATCCTGGCCCTGGCGGCGCAGGTTGAGGGCCACGAAATGGCGCAGGTGCTCGAGCGGGATGGCCCCCTTCAGCTGGAGTTTGAACGGTGCCGGGCGGCTGCCATCGGCCCGCGGCAGCTGGCGCACTTTCACCACCAGGTCTCCACTCTCGGGTCGGGTGTAGATCAGTTCGCCCCGCACGGAGAAGTACTCGTCTCCCTCGGGAAGCTCATCGCTCCCCGCCCCATCGGCCAGGGTGCTGGGCTCCCAGACACCCACCATCTGCAGGTGCAGGCCCTGCTGCTCATCCCTGGAGCGGGGATAGACCACCCAGAGGTGGGGCTGGGCCAGATCCAGGTGCCGCTTCATCAGGGTGAGCAGCCGGCCCAGCACCACCGCCTCGATGGTCACGCCGTCGGCGGTCTGGATGGCTCCGCGGGTGAGCTGCTCGGGGTCAGCGGGCACGTAGGTGCCCCGCACCACGCCAATGGCCCGGTACTGCAGGGGCTCGGTGACCGGGGGAATCGGATGTTGGCGCATGGGGCCAATGTAAGGGTCACCGGCCTGGGGGCCGGGCAGACTGGCGCCACACCCCGTCTGGTGCCGATGGACGAAGCCCCCCAGCGCCCCCGGCCCCGGCTGCTCGCCGCCGCGGTGGCCGGGGCTTTGGTCTGTCTTGCCGCGGGCTGGTGGCTGGGGCACCTGCAGCGGGGCAGCACGGCCGCCCACCGGGCCCAGCCGGCCCTGCAGCGGGAGGCCGACTCCCTGCTGGAGCGACTGGCGCGCGGCCAGGTCGGTGAGGCGGAGCAGAAGCGGCTGCTGGAACTGCTGATCGCCCTGGATCGCAAGCCGGAGGCCACCGAGATTCTGGAGCGCCTGGCCGACCAGCAGCCCCATCGCTGGAGCCTGCGGCTGCTGCTGGCGGAGCTGCGCCGCGACCAGAACGACCGCACGGGGGCGGAGCGCGAGGTGCGCCAGCTGCTCAACCTGCGCCCCGACCTGGTGGAAGGGCTCCAGCTGATGGCCCTGCTGCAGCTGGAGACGGGCCGGGGCCAGTTGGCCCGCGCTCAGCTCAAGACCGCCTATGAACGGGTGCGCAAGTCGCCCTCCAGGCCCGAGACCCTGGCCATTGGACTGCTGCTGGCCCACGTGCTGCAGCGTCTGAATCAACCGGCAGAGGCCGACGCCCTGCTCGGCCAGCTGGCCTCCAGCTTCCCGACCGATCAACGCCCCCTGCTGGCCCGGGCCCTGCTCCAGCAGGAACGGGGCGACTCCGACGCTGCTCAGCAGACGCTCGCCCAGGCGCGAGCCCGCAGGCCGGGGGCTGCCGATCCCCGTCTGGATGCGGTGGCGGCTGCCTGGGGGGTGGAGGCTCTCAGGGGGCCTTCACGCCCGTAGAGCCAGGGGTCACCGTCTGGGTGTGGAAGTCCCGCAGGGCGGCATCCACCGCGTCGCCGGGTGGGGTCGCCTCGTCGAGAGCTGTGGCGCGGCGCAACCGATTCATCAGGTCGAGCGGATTGGTGGCATCGAGTACCGATCCCCCCTTCGACCCGGTGCCGTAGTCGAGCTCCCGCTCCTGCTGGGGCGAGCCGATCGTCTGGCCGTAGCCCTTGAGATCGGCGGCCCCCTGGGCCCTGGCGCCGGGGGCCGCCAGGCCGGCAGCCGCCAGCAGGGCCACCGCCGTCCCCAGCACCGCGGCCGTCGACGCCAGCGGTGATGCCAGCGGCGATTGCATCACCTGGATTCGCCGCTTTGCCATCACTCGGCCGGCCCGTCTGTCTGAAGGTCATGCTAGGTGCGCCGTCGCTCTGCCCATGCGCATCGCCAGCTGGAATGTGAATTCGGTGCGCACCCGCCTGGATCAGGTGTGCGCCTGGCTGGAGCAGGAGCAGCCCGAGGTGCTCTGCCTGCAGGAGACCAAGGTGGCTGACGCGCTGTTTCCCCTGGAGGCCTTGGAAGCTCTCGGTTACCGCTGCGCCATCAGCGGCCAGAAGGCCTACAACGGGGTGGCCATCGTCAGCCGTCTCCCCCTCGACGATGTGCGGGTGGGCTTCGACGCCCTGTTGCCGGGCGATGCCGAGGCCCTGGAGCTGGGTGAGCAGAAGCGGGTGATCAGTGCCCTGGTGGAGGGGGTGCGGGTGCTCAACCTCTACGTGCCCAACGGCAGCTCCCTCGGCAGTGAGAAGTACGCCTACAAACTCGCCTGGCTGGATTGCCTGCGGCGCTA
>JBEDAU010000125.1:0-7924 GCA_041177605.1 Cyanobacteriota bacterium
GAAACCAGCATCGAGGGCGTGTTCGCCGCCGGCGATGTGGCCGACGCCGAGTGGCGCCAGGGCATCACCGCCGCCGGCAGCGGCTGCCAGGCGGCCCTGGCGGCGGAGCGCTGGCTGAGCCACCACAACCTGGCGGTGGAGGTGAAGCGCGCCCCGGTGGAACCCGAGGAGGTGGGCGAGCCCAGGCACACCGCCGAGAGCGACGAGGCCAACTACGACCCCAACGCCCTCTGGCAGAAGGGGAGCTACGCCCTGCGCAAGCTGTATCACGACAGCAGCAAACCCCTGCTGGTGGTGTACACCTCGCCCACCTGCGGCCCCTGCCACGTGCTCAAGCCCCAGCTCAAGCGGGTGCTCGAAGAGCTGGGTGGCGCCGCCCAGGGCGTGGAGATCGATATCGAAGCCGATCAGCAGATCGCCCAGCAGGCCGGCGTCACCGGCACCCCCACCGTGCAACTGTTCTGCGACAAGGAGCTCAAGCAGCAGTTCAAGGGCGTCAAACAGCGCAGCGAGTTCAAGGCGGCCATCGAGAGTCTCCTGGGCGTGCACGCCTGACCCCTGAGCACGGCAAGAGCCCGGGAGATCACCCTCCCGGGCCCCCCGGATCCAACAGGCGCCTGTCACCCACAACCAGACAGTTGTCCAGGGTGAACAGACGGCTGTCTGCTCAAGTCCCGCCTGGGGCCGGTCGGGGTCAAGGCCGGTCGGGGTCGAGGCTGATCCCCAGGGGGTGACAAGCCCGGGGTGGAGCGAGGCGCGATCAGCGCCGCCTGGGACCGCCGGGCCGGTTGCCGCCCGGACGGGGGCCGGTGGCACCGGCATTGCGCTCCCGATAGGTGATCCGGCCGCGGGTGAGGTCGTAAGGGCTGATCTCCACCAGCACCTTGTCGCCGGCCAGGAGCTTGATGCGGAATTTGGTGAGCTTGCCGGCGGCACGGCAGAGGCACTGGTGACCGGCAGGCTGCTCCAGGGTCACCAGGTAGAACCCATTGCCCTGCTCCTTTTCGATCACACCAGAGGTCTCAATCATGCAGGCGACGCAATCCCGTTCACGGCTGTGGTCAGCTTAGGGCCGCGGCGACCGGGGACCGGCGGCCACCGCGGCCAGGCGATAGGGTCAGCGCACCATACGGTTTCACCATGGTTCTGCCCCCTGTGTCGATGGACCTGGGCCTGCTGCTGATCTCGATCGGCGTGGTGAACCTCTGGAAAGCCCGCCAGTCCTGAGGCTCTGCTGCCCTGACCAGCCTGCTGTTTCACAAGCCCTACGGCGTGCTGAGCCAGTTCAGCCCGGAACCGGGCACTCGCTGGCGCACCCTGGCCGAGTTCATTGCCATTCCCGACGTCTACCCCGCCGGCCGGCTGGATGCCGACAGCGAGGGGCTGCTGCTGCTCACGGCCAACGGCCGCCTGCAACAGCGCCTCACCGATCCGGCCTTCGGCCACTGGCGTCGCTACTGGGTGCAGGTGGAGGGGGAAGCGGCGGCGGCGCCCCAGGCCCTCGACCGGCTGCGCAGCGGGGTGCTGATCCAGGGCCAAGCCACGCGACCGGCCCGGGCAAGGCCGCTGGCCCCTGAGGAGCTGGCCGCGGCTGGGCTGGCGGATCGGGATCCACCGATCCGCCACAGGGTGCAGGTACCCACCAGCTGGCTGGAACTGGAGCTGCGGGAGGGCCGCAACCGCCAGGTGCGCCGCATGACCGCAGCGGTGGGACTGCCGACCCTCCGCCTGATTCGCCTGGCGATCGACCTGATGGACGGTCAGCCGCCCCTGCAGCTCGGCGGGCTGCAGCCGGGGCAGTGGCGCAGCCTCGATGGCAGCGAACAGCAGCGCCTCCAGCAGCTGTTGCGCAGGCCCCATCGGGTCGGCCCGGGGCGCGGGCATGATCAGCGGCGCCCTGACGGTGCTCGCTCGGGACGCGGGGGTCGCGCCGGTGGCGGGAAATCCGGCCGGGCCGGTGGCGGCGGATAGGGAGGCTTGGCCTGGCCGGGTCTCACCCCAGGCATTGCTGCAACTCCCGCACCGTCTGCAGCTGGCCGTAGTAGTAGTTGGCGAGGGCGCGGCGATCGGGATCCTCGAGGGTGTCGAGGGCATCGAAGCCGAGGCTCTGCCAGAGCTCATGACCACAGGCGCGGGTGACTTCGGCAACCGCCTCGGCTTCCAGATTGGCGAGCCGGCGCTGCAGGTTCTTGATTTGCGCGATGGCCATGCCCAACAGGCCGGAACAGCGGTTCAATAGTACAGACGCACTGAAAGAGGCGGCCCGCCGGCTACCGGTTCAGAACGGCAGTTTCTTCTTCGCCTCCTTGTCGAGGTCAGACTCCATCTCCCGCAGCCGCTTGAGGATGGTGTCGTAGTACTCCCTGAGATAGTCCTCCAGGCCGGTGGTCTCCGCCGGATCGAGACCGAAGGCGGCGTAGCTCTCCTGCATGGGGGCATCGAGGGGCTGGCCGCCACCGCTCACCGCCTCAAAGGCAAGCCGCTCGGTGATATTGAGGCTGGCCTCGAAGAAACCGGTGACGCTGCGCATCAGGCCCATCAAGGCCGGTGGCACCCGGAACAGACGGGCATCCTTTCCCGTGTAGCGCTCACACAGCTGGGTGATCTCGCCGGTGGTCCAGGCCCGGGGACCCACCACCGGAAAACTGCGGCGGCTGGTGGTCTCGGGATGGTCCAGAGCCGCCACCGCGAACCGGGCCATGTCCTGGGTGTTCATGTAGGCGATGGGGGTGGGCATACCGCTCACCCAGACGGTCTGGCCCTCCAGCACGGGGATGGCGAACTGGCTGATCAGGCCCTGCATGAAGGCCACGCCCTGCAGGATCGTGTAGTCGAAGTCGGAGGCTTCCAGCCACTGCTCCGTGCAGGCCTTGATGTCCATCAGCGGCACATCGCGGTGCTTGGCGGCATCCAGCAGCGACATGAAAACGAGCCGCTTGACGCCGGCTCGCTGGCAGGCCGCGAACAGGTTCTGCTTGCCGGTCCAATCGACGTCGTAGGCGCTGCCCGGATCCGTGGCCCGGGCCGTGGCGGCATCGATGACCGCCTCCTGCCCCTCAAGGGCATAGTCGAGGCTGTCGGGTTCGAGCAGGTCACCGCGGGTGAGCTCGCAGCCCCATTCCTGCAGGAAGGAGGCCTTGCGGGGTGAGCGCACCACGCAGCGCACCTGGTGACCGGCGTCGAGAGCACGGCGGGCGATCTGCCGCCCGAGGGTGCCCGTAGCACCGACCACCAGGACCTGCATGTACCAAGCTCAAGCGGGCCTGAGCCTAGGCGTGCGGGTCCCCCGGCCGGGCCTGGGGGGGGGCAGCGCCAACCGCTGCGCCCCGGGGAGACCGACCGCGGCCCCGTTTCAATCGCGGTCAGCCAGCTTGAGCAGCAGGGCGCCACCGGCCAGGCCCACCGGGATCAGCACCCAGAAGAGGGCAGCGGTGCCGAAGATTTCCGAGGCCATGGCTGGGCGCGCAGGGATGCACACCTATTTAGCAGCCACCAGCTCGGTGGCGCGGGCCAGGATGGTCGGCCAGGGGGCCTGGGAGCGCAGGCAGCCGGGCATCACCCCACTGGCACTGGTCGACCAGCCCTCGGCCTGCAGAGCCGCCACGAGCCGCTGCAGGGGCGGCGGACCGGTGCCCAGCCGTCGGCCGATCTCGGCCGTGGGCCAGCAGCGGGCGGGCCAGCCGGGGTCGTGGCACAACCGCTCCAACAACAGGTGCGCCCCTCGGCCCACCCGGGCCTCCCCATCGGCCGCCATCGCCGCCAGCAGGGCGGGCTCCTGCAGGGGTCCGATCCAGAGCGGGCCACTCACCGCCAGGGGGGGCGCCTGGCCGGGCCGGCAGTGGCAGGGCTGCCACTGGCGCAGCCGCAGCAGGGGCTGCACCTGCTGGTCACCGCAGCCATGGCAGAGCGCCAGCAGGCCCAGCTGCTCCTCCTGCCGGGGAGCCGGGTGTCGCTGCAGGCGAACGGCCGACCGGAACGTGCGGCCCTCGCTGAAGGCCAGCAGGGGCTGGATCCCCCGCCCCATGGCCCAGGCGGCGCGCGCCACGGTGCCCAGCTGCAAGCGCAGGGCCAGCTCCCAGGCCGCGGGGTGGGCCCGGGCGGCCGCCCCGAGCGACCGCAACGCCGCGCTGCGGTCGTGACCGGTGGCGGAACGCCCATCGGTGCTGGCCAGATAGAGCACGCCGCCCACCGCGACCGCCTCGAGGGCCAGGGGCAGCAGGGCGGTGGGACAGCCGAAGGCATCGAGGTCGAGCAGGTTGAACCGCTCCTGGCGTTGCAGACAGCCGGCCAGCAGCTGCTGGGCGGTGGCCCTGGTGCAGCGCGCCCCGGCCAGGGTGGCGAGGTTGGCCTCCAGCAGCGGCAGGCGCTCGGGATCGGCATCGTTGGCCCACACCGACCGGGCTCCCGCCTCCAGGCCGTAGCGCAGGGCCCGGATCCCGCAGCCGGCCATCACATCCAGCACCCGGAGAGGTTCCTGGGCCGCCTGCTGACGGGCCAGCAGCACCCCCAGATCGCGGGCGGGGCGCGAATCCGCTCGGAAGAACCCGGAGCCGAGTGCCACCCGGGCTTCCCCTTCGCAATAGTGGCCCTCAGACGTTGCGCTCAGGACTGCAGAGGTGGCACGGATGATCCAGCCTGCCCCCTCGGCCGACTGGGGACGCCATGGCCAGTGGCAATGGCATGGGCTGAGCTGCCACTGGCGGGTACTGGGGCATCCGCAGCACCCGCCACTGGTGCTGCTGCACGGCTTCGGAGCCGGCTGCGGCCATTGGCGGCGCAATGCCGAGGCGCTGGCCGCTGCCGGCTGGCGGGTGTTCGGTCTCGACCTGGTGGGGTTCGGAGCCTCCAGCCAACCGGCCCTGCGCCTCGACAACCGTTTCTGGGCCCGCCAGCTGCGGGCCTTCCTGGGGGAGGTGGTGCAGGCTCCGGCCGTGGTGGTTGGCCATTCGCTCGGAGGGCTGGTAGCCCTGAGCTGCGCCGTGTTCTTCCCGGGCTGGGTGCGGGCGGTGGTGGCCGCTCCCCTGCCCGACCCGGCCCTGCTGGCGATGCCGCGGACCTGGCCGCCCCGCCGCCGCCCGTGGCGGCGACGCCTGAAACGCACAGTGGTGCAGCTGCTGTGCCGGCTGCTGCCCCTGGAGCTGCTGGTACCCCTGCTGGCCCGCTCTCCCCTGCTCGACCTCGGCATCCAGAGTGCCTATGCCACGCCGGTGCTCGGCGATCAGGAGCTGCGCCGGCTGATCGCCCGCCCGGCCCGCCGGCCCGGGGCACCCCGCAGCCTGCGGGCGATGAGCATCGCCATGGCCCTGCGCCCCGCCGCTGCCACGGCACCGGGGCTGTTGCGCCGCCTGCGGCGGCCCCTGCTGCTGATCTGGGGCGGTCGTGACCAGCTGGTGCCCCTGCGGGTGGCCGAGCAGGTGCTCCGCCTGCGGGACGACCTGCCGCTGCAGGTACTGGCGGACTGCGGCCATTGCCCCCACGACGAGGATCCACAGGCCTTCCATGCCCTGCTGGTCGACTGGCTTCGCCAACTCCCCGCAACCGACGCGTAATTTGGGCAGGACGCCCAGACCCTGGATGAAGCACACCCTGTCGGTGCTGGTTGAAGACGAGTCCGGGGCCCTCAGCCGGATCTCCGGGCTGTTCGCCCGCCGTGGCTTCAACATCGAGAGCCTCGCCGTGGGACCGGCTGAAAAGGGGGGTGTGTCGCGCCTCACCATGGTGGTGGAGGGCGATGACCGCACCCTCGAGCAGATGACCAAGCAGCTCGACAAGCTGGTCAATGTGCTCGGCGTGATCGACCTCTCCACGATCCCCGCCGTGGAACGGGAACTGATGCTGCTGAAGGTGTCGGCACCGGCCCAGCACCGCGGCGAGATCCTGGAGCTGGTGCAGGTGTTCCGCGCCAAGGTGGTAGATGTGGCCGACAACGCCCTCACCCTCGAAGTGGTGGGTGACCCCGGCAAGCTGGTGGCCCTGGAGCGGTTGATGGAGCCTTACGGCATCCTCGAGATTGCCCGCACCGGCAAGGTGGCCCTAGAGCGGGCATCCGGGGTCAACACGGAATTCCTCAAGGTCACCGCCTCCGACAAGCGCGTTCCCGCTTGAGGGGGCCGCCGGGCGCTCCGCGCCAGGCCGGATGGATGAGGCCAGCCGGATCGACGAGCCCAGCCGGATGGATGAGCCCAGATCAATGAACCCGGATGGATGGGCGGGGGATCAGCGGCCTGGGTTGTCGCCCTGGGTTCCGCTACCACCCTGCTCCACGCTGGCCTTGACCAGGCGGTCGCCCTGCTGAATGCGATCGACCACCTCCATCCCCTCGATCACCCGCCCGAACACGGCATAGCGGCCATCCAGCTCCGGCAGGGCCTGGAGGGCGATGTAGAACTGGGCACTGGCGGAGTTGGGATCGGCGGAGCGGGCCATCGCCACGGCCCCGCGCTGGTGGGGCAGGGCCAGCTCACGGGTGATCACCGGTGCCGTCAGTACCTCGCCGTAGCGCGGCTCGGGTTCCCCTTTGCGCTTGATCTCCAGCGGAATCACCCGGCTCTCGCCGGTGCCCGGGTCCACGAAGTTGCCGGTGCCGTACTGACTGGGTGGCACCAGCGGGTTGGCGGACTGGGGATCGCCGCCTTGAACCACGAAGGGGCTGGGGTCCCGGACAACCCGGTGGAAGACCGTGCCGTTGTAGACCCCGCGCCGGACCAGATCGAGGAAGTTGCCCGCCGTGAGCGGTGCCTGGTCCCCGTCGAGCGCCAGCCGGATCCGGCCGGCGCTGGTCTCCAGATCCACCACGGCCGCCCCCCGCAGGCAGGGGGTCTGGGCCGTACTGCAGCCGGACTGCTGGCCGGAGGGCTCGCTGGCACAGGCCGTCAGGCCAAGGCTGAGCAGCAGAGACAGAAGCAGAACCGCAGGGGAGAACGGCAACGGGCGCATCGGAGGAGGCAGATCAGGAATGGGGTGCAGCTGGGAAGGTGAGGGCTCAGAGACCCTCCAGGGGCACCTCAAGGAAACGGGCCAGCTGGGCACCGGCCAGCTCCAGATCAGCCAGAGCCATCGGTTCACCGACCTGGGTGAGCGGCAGATCGCGGCGACCCTGCACCCGCAGCGCCAGGCGGCGGCGGGGGTTGAGGCCATCGCGCACCTCCACCTTGACGGCCTGGATCTCCCGCAGGGGAATCTGCACGGCGATCAGCTGGCGGAACCCGCGGCGGGTGATCACCGCCTGGCCGGCCGCCCGGTCGAAGCGATTGGCACCACTGCCCACGTCGATGCCGATCACAGCCCAGAGGTAGGTGGCCAGCAGCAGGGCAGCCAGGCCGTAGAGCCCCATCACCAGCCCCTGGGGAACCCACTCCAGGCCGGCGGGGTGGCCGATCGGCAACAGGTCGCGGCCCAGCCGGCTCGAGAGGCTGGTGAGCAGAAACCCGATGCCGCCGGTGGTCACCACCGCCGCCACCAGCACATTGGAGAGACGACGCGATCCCAGCACCGGCAGCTCCAGCACGGAGCCGGCGCCGGCAACCGAGCCACCGGTGGGGGTTGCGGCCGAGTTGGACACCGCCATCTGAGCAGCCCGTTCAAAAGAATGGCCATCTTGGCGCGCCTGCCCTCCCAACGAACCCAGCGGCCCGGCGACCGCCCGCCGCCAGCGGCCGAAAAGGAATCGGAAGAAATACCTAAACAGCTGATCAGCGCTGGGATGTCAGCCCGTTGCAGGGCGCCTCGCGGTGGCCGGCAACGTTGTTACCATCCCCCGGTAACCCACAGCTCGCGGGTTTCCCGCACCGCTCATTTCCCACCCATGACGATCGCTGTAGGGCGCGCGCCGCAGCGGGGATGGTTCGACGTCCTCGATGACTGGCTCAAGCGCGACCGTTTCGTTTTTGTCGGGTGGTCGGGTCTGCTCCTGTTCCCCACTGCC
>JBEDAU010000126.1:0-3949 GCA_041177605.1 Cyanobacteriota bacterium
AGTGGATCGCCGTCTACGACGCCTACGGCGGCAACGACGAGCCGATCGACACCGTCGCCTCCCAACTGCGCAGCCTCGGCCAGAAGGAGGCGTTCCTGCCCCTGCGCATCCGCCAGGTGCCCCAGGCCGACGACTACCAGCGCTGCGAGGAGGCCGGCACCGACCTGGGCCAGCTGCTCACCAAGGCCAGGGCGATCGCCGCCATGAAGGCCCTCGACGGCGACCTCGACAAGGCCCTGGGCCGCCTGTCCGGAGGGCTGTACGTGGTGACCGCCCGCCAGAGCGATGGCGAGGGGGGCAGCCGCAGCGGCGCGATGGTGGCCAGCTGGGTGAGCCAGGCCAGCTTCGAGCCCCCTGGCATCACCGTGGCCGTGGCCAAGGACCGGGCGATCGAGGCCCTGCTGCAGGTGGGCGACCGCTTCGTGCTCAACATCCTGCGCGACGACAACCACCAGCAACTGCTGCGCCACTTCCTCAAGCGCTTCCCGCCCGGGGCCGACCGCTTCGCCGGCGTCTCCACCCTCGAGGGCGTCGCCGCCGGCGGCCCGGTGCTCGGCGATGCCCTCGCCTTCCTCGGCTGCCGGGTGGCCCAGCGGCTGGAGGGTCCCGACCACTGGATCATCTACGCCGAGGTGGAACAGGGCAACGTGTCCGACACCGAGGCCGCCACCGCCGTGCACCACCGCAAGGTGGGGAACCACTACTGAGCGAGGTCAGCCGAACGGCCCCTGCAGCGGCAAACCGCCGTCAGTCCCAGGGGAAGGGAAGGGACTGCAGCCAACGCACCCGCGCCTCGGCCCGTTCCTGCCTGGAGCCGGCAGGAGGCTGCTCCAGACCTGGACAGCCACTGGTGCTGCGCTCTCCGGAGGGACAACTGATCCGCTGGGTCGACACCCCCAGCAGCTGGGTGCCGGCGGTGCTGGCCCCCTGCAGCCGCGCCCGGTCCAGGGAACCGCGCAGCATCACCACACCGTTGAAGTAGGCGCCGCGCAGATCGGCGCCGCTGAGGTCGGTGTCGACCATCAGCGCACCGACGCCGACATCGTCGCTGACCGTGTTGCGCTTCGGCAGGCTGCAATCCAGCAGGGGAAAGCAGGGGTGACTGGGATCCCGCTGCAGACTCAGGTCGTCCTTCTCCTGCTGCTCCACCAGTCGAAGCCCGAGGTGGGCACGGCGCAGGTCGGCGCGCTGAAGGCTGGTGCGCTCCAGCCGCGCAGACGAGAGGTTGACACCCTGCAAGCTCGCCCCATCGAAACGGCCGCCACTCAACCTGGCGCGCCCCAGGTTGGCGCCGGTGAAATCAGCGCCGCGCGCATCCACATCCGAGAGGTCAGCACTTTCCAGGTCCACGCCCCGCAGCTGGGCACCCACCAGCCGCGCCCCGGCCAGGTCGATGCTCTCCAGATCACTGCCTGAGACATCGGCATCGCTGAGATCGACGCGGGTGAGATCGGCCGACTCGAGGTCACAGGAGCGCAACGTGGCCCCACGCAGGCTGGTGGCCAGCAGGCGTGCATCGGCCAGATCGGTGCCGATCAGCATGGCGCGATCGAGCCGGGCGCCGCTGAGATCGGTGTGTTCCAGATCGGTGCCGATCAGGCGGGCGCCGCGCAGGTCGGCGCCGCGCAGATCCGCAAAGCGCAGATCCATGCCGGTGAGGTCGGCGCCGCGACAGGCCGCCTTCGGGCCGATCTCGCAGCCCGGCGGCAACTGCCGGCGGCAGGCAGCCAACGGCGGCACGGTGCAACCCGGTTCCCCACCTGCCTGCGGGCTGCGCAGGCAGCACAGGGAACCGGTCACCGCCAATGGGCGGGGATCGAGGGCAGGGGTCGGCGGCGCTGCCGCCGACGGCCGGGTCGGGGTCACGATCAGACCAGCCGCCAAGGGGGACAGCAGCACGGCCAGAAGTCCCGCGTGCAGAGGTGTAGTCATGCCAGGAACAGGTGAGTGAACACCCGATGCTGCTCAGGATTTCCGGTCCTGGCTCGCAGTGCGCATCAGGATCCAGTGGTCGTAGAGGTGGCGCTGCCCCCCCTGGGATTCATGAATGACCAGCCAACCGTTCACCCAGTCGCGGAGATCCGGATCGCTGCCACCGATCAGCAGCACCAGACGCACCGGCAGCGCATCGGCAAACGGCACCAGCAGGGTGGTGTCGGGATGCACCACCGCCCAGGCTGCGCCAGCCTCCGCGGGGATCAGCAGCCCATCGAAGCGCTGACGTCCGGCAGCACTGAAAAAGGCTTCCTTGCCGCTGATTGGCTCCAGAATCACGCGGGTGCGCCCATGGCCCAGCAGGCGATCCAGCTGCTCACGCAGCAGAGGCGTTTCCAAGGCCCCATCCAGCAGAGCCAGTCGCAGGGGACGTCCGAGCGGCTGGCTTTGGAGGTCCTGGATGCGGCCGACCATCCCATCGGTCACCACCAGCCCCAGGTGAGCCCGCAGATAAGGTTCAGAAACCTGGAAGCGCTCGTAACGACCGGGGGTGCCAACCACGCCCCCCGCCACCATGTCGAGCCGCCCCTGCTCCAGCCAGGCCTCCAGCTGGAACTGGGACCCCTCCACCAGATCGATGCGACTGAGGCCGAGCTCCTTGGCCAGACGACGCAGCAGGTCGAGATCGAACCCGACCCAATCGCCGGCGGCATTGCGATAGGCCCAGGGCATCGTCTCGCGACTGACCCCCAGACGCAGTACCTTCCGCCCCCGGAGCGCCGCCAGCGTCACCGGAGCCGGTGCCGGCAGCTGCACACTGCGTACGGGCAACGGCTGCAGCGCGATCCGGTTCAGCACGATCTGATCCTTGCGGTAGCTGCCCTGGAGCACCTGCGCCAGTCCACCACGCACGCCGCCTCCCCCCAGCCAGGCCAGACCACCCGCAAGCGCGAGACCCAGCAGCAGCGACCTGGGCCGCAGCCGCAGCTGCCCCGCCAGCGACGTGACCACGAGCAGCGCCAGGGTGATCAGCCCGACCAGGGTCATCAGCTTCTCGAAGCGGTACATCCACACGCCGACCAGATCGAGCACCTGCAGCAGATCGAGGGGGAGACCCTGGAGTCGCAGGCCCTCCCGCACGGCGCTCTTGAGGCCGCCCATCACACTCAGCCAGCCGATCATCAAAACGCGCAAGGTGGCCGGCAGGCCCATCGGCTGATCGAGATACCAGCCCAGGAAGGGCACGCAGACCAGTGCCATCACCTGGCCGAGGCCGGGCAGGGCGAAGCCCACGACCACCGCGGCCGTCATCTCCTCATCCACTAGGGGCTGCCGGTCCCTGGGCACCCAGTGCAGCTCGGCAATCAGGCTGCGCAGGTTTGCAAGCAGGAGCGGCAACGCCACCAGGGCATTGCCGGATCCGAAGGCCAGGCCAAGCGGCCCTGCACTGAGCTGCCAGAGCTGCTGCGGGCGCAGCGGTGTGATCCCCAGCAACAGGACCGTGAGCAACAGCACCACAACCAGGCCTCCCACCAGCGTGATCCAGAACAGCGCCTGCAGCCGGAGCAGCTGGGTGAGGTCACTGGCGGCGGTGCTGCGGGCGATGAGGGCCACAATGCTGAGCGGAATCAGACCCGCCACGATGCGGTTGAGATCCCGAACGAGCGCCCGCAGCACCGCCAGCGGCCGCAAGAGATCGCCGCGGTCGGCGTGCCTCTGGAGGCGCACGCCCAGCACCGAGCACACGAGCACCACCGCCGGCACGTTGTCGCTGGCGAGCGCCTGGAACAGGTTGGCGGGGACGGTGGCCCGCAGCAGATCGGCGGGATCGGGAACCGTGAGCAGCGCCGGTGTGAAGAAATCCGAGCCCAGCAGCGGTGGCAGCATCGCGGGCATCACCAGCATTGCCACACCGCCCACCAGCCAGAGCAGCAACAGCGCCAGGCCCCCGCGGCGTAAGAGCGTGCCCAGGAATCCAGCTGGCATGCTGCCGAGGGCGTGCAGCACCTCGCAC
>JBEDAU010000127.1:0-4678 GCA_041177605.1 Cyanobacteriota bacterium
CCCTGCGCCAGCGCCCCCAGCCTCTCTACAGGGACCGCACCTGCCTGAACTACGACATCGGTCGCTGCCCGGGGGTGTGTCAGGAAAAGATCAGCTCCGACGACTACCACCGCACCCTCCGCCAGGTGGCGATGGTCTTTCAGGGGCGCAACGAGGAGCTGCTGGAGCTGCTGCAGGCCCAGATGGAGAAGTACGCCGAACGGCTGGATTTCGAGAGCGCCGCCCGCGTGCGCGACCAGATCCAGGGGCTCGACACGCTGACGGCTGACCAGAAGATGAGCCTCGGCGACAGCTCGGTGAGTCGCGATGTGATCGCCCTGGCGGCCGATGAGCGGGTGGCGGCGGTGCAGCTCTTCCAGATGCGGGCTGGCAAATTGGTGGGTCGGTTGGGTTACACGGCCGATGCGGAGGCCCTGGCCGGCCTGGAGGAGGCAGCCCGCGAGCCGGTTCTGGGGCGCATCCTGCAGACGGTGATCGAGGAGCATTACAGCCAGGTGGAGGGGGTGGAGATCCCGCCGGAGCTGCTGTTGCAGCTGCCGCTGCCCCAGCAGGAGCTGATCGGGGGCTGGCTCAGCGAGCTGCGGGGCCGCAGGGTGAAGCTGGCGGTGCCCCAGCGCCAGCAGAAGGCCGACCTGATCGAGCTGGTGGTGCGCAATGCCAGCTACGAGCTGCAGCGGGCCCAGCGGGCCAGTGAGCAGAACCTGCTGGCCACCGAGGACCTGGCCCAGCTGCTCGATCTGGCCGCCCCGCCCCGCCGCATCGAGGGCTACGACATCAGCCACATCCAGGGGAGTGACGCGGTGGCCTCCCAGGTGGTGTTCCTCGATGGCCTGCCGGCCAAGCAGCACTACCGCAAGTACAAGATCCGCAGCGCTGCCGTGCGGGCTGGCCACTCCGACGACTTCATGAGCATGGCGGAGGTGATCCGCCGCCGCTTTCGCCGCTGGGCCCAGGCCAAGGCCGAGGGGGTCGATCTCGGCGAGCTGCGCCGGAGCGCCGGCACCGCCCTGCACACCGCCGGCATGAACGACTGGCCCGATGTGGTGATGATCGATGGTGGCAAGGGGCAGCTGTCGGCGGTGATGGAAGCTCTGCGCGAGCTCAACCTGCACGAGGAGCTGCTGGTCTGTTCCCTGGCCAAGCAGCGCGAGGAGGTGTTCCTGCCGGGGGCCAGGGATCCCCTGGAGAGTGAGCCCGATCAACTGGGGGTGCAGCTGCTGCGACGCCTGCGGGATGAGGCCCACCGCTTCGCCGTGAGCTTCCACCGCCAGCAGCGGGGCGAGCGCATGACCCGCTCCCGCCTCTCCGACATTCCCGGGCTGGGGCCCAAGCGAATCAAGGAGCTGCTGGCCCATTTCCGCTCGATCGATGCCATCCAGCTGGCCAGCGTCGACACCCTGGCGGCCGCCCCCGGCCTGGGCCCGGCCCTGGCCCGCCAGGTCTGGGAGTACTTCCATCCCCAGCACAACGACCCCGACGACACCACCCAGGCCGACCCCAACCCGGTCGTCGCCCCTGGCCAGGCGCTGGCGGTGCAGGATGCGCAGCAGTCCGCCCCCCTGGAGCTTGCCCGTTGAGGCCCCTGCTGCGTGTCTGGCTCTGCTGCGGCCTGCTGCTGGGGTTGCTCCTGGGCCCGCTGCTCCCGTCAGGGACCGGCACTGGCCCGGCCTGGGCGGCTCCCGGTCTGTGCGTGGGCCCGGTGTGCGGGGATGAGATCACCCGCAGCGCCAAGCACCACTGGCAGCTGCGCCTGCGCGTGAACGACCAGCAGGGTCACCGGGAACGGCTTGTGGTCGACTGCCGCAGCGCCACCCTCAGCCCCCTGGCAGGTCCGGTGGAGCGCGGCTATGCGGGGGCCGTGGCCAAGCGGGCCTGCCGCCTGGCCGGGGAGGCCCCTGCATGACGGTTGGCATCTGGATCCTCGGAGACCAGCTGTCGCCCCAGCACCCCGCCCTCGTGGAGCTGGAGCAGCGGCTGGACGCCGCCGAGGCGCGCCGGCAGTGCCGAGTGGTGCTGATCGAGAGCAGCTCCGTGCTCCGCTGGCGCCGGTACCACCGCCAGAAGCTGGTGCTGGTGTGGAGCGCCATGCGGCACTTCGCCCAGGAGCTGCGCCAGGCCGGCTGGAGCGTGGATCTCCTGGAGGCGCCGTCGTTCTCGGAGGCCCTGGCCGACTGGATCGGGACCCATGGCATCACCAGCCTGCAGGTGATGGAGCCGGCCGAGCGCCCTTTCCGTGCGGCGATCGAGCGGCTTGCCCTGCCGATCCCGCTGCGCTGGCACGCTTCCACGGCCTTTCTCTGGAGCCGGGAGGCCTTCGCCGCCTGGGCCCGGCCCTACAGGCAGCTGCGCCTGGAGCTGTTCTATCGGGAGGGGCGCAGGCGCTTCGGGGTGCTGATGGAGGGCGATGGCCCGCTCGGCGGCCAGTGGAATTACGACCACGACAACCGCAAGGCTCCACCGAAGGGGCTCAGGGGTCCGGCCCCGCTGTGGTTCGAGCCCGATGCCATCACCCGGGCGGTGATCGCCAAGGTGGAGCTGGTGGCCCAGGAGTTGGAGGCCGCAGGCGAGCAGGGCCTGCCGGGCCAGAGCGGACCCTTCGGCTGGGCGGTGACGCGCCTGCAGGCCCTGGCGGTGCTGGAGCACTTCATCGCCACCCGGCTCGATGGATTCGGCCCCTACCAGGACGCCATGGTGGCTGGCGAGCCCACCCTCTGGCACGCGCTGCTGTCGCCCTATCTAAACCTGGGCCTGCTCCACCCACGGGAGGTCGTCCTCCGGCTGGAACAGGCGGGCCTGGAGCGCGGCAGCCCACTGGCCTCCCTGGAGGGGGTGATCCGTCAGATCCTGGGTTGGCGGGAATACACCCACGGGCTCTATTGGTGGTTCGGCGCGGAGTACCCGCAGCACAACCACTTCGGCGCCGACCGCCCCTTGCCCGGCTGGCTCGACAACCTGGGGGGCAGCGGCATGGCCTGCCTCGACACCGTGCTGGGCGAGCTGGCCCGCAGCGGCTACGCCCACCACATCCAGCGGCTGATGGTGCTGGCCAACTACGGCCTGATTGCCGGGCTCGATCCCCAGGCGTTCACCGCCTGGTTCCACCGCATGTTCATCGACGGCTACGACTGGGTGATGCAGACCAACGTGCTGGGCATGGGCCTGTTTGCCGACGGGGGCCGGCTCGCGAGCAAGCCCTACGCCGCCAGCGGCAACTACATCAACCGGATGAGCAGTTACTGCAGAGGCTGCCCGTACAACCCGAAGTTGCGCAGCGGCCCCACTGCCTGCCCTTTCAACGCGCTCTACTGGGATTTCCTGGCCCGCCATGACGAACAGCTGCGCCGCAATCCGCGCATGGCCCTGGTGCTGAAACAGCTGGACAAGCTCCCGCCGCAGGAGCTGGCCGCCATCCGCGCCACGGCCGCCAGCCTGCTGGAAGCCCACGGTGGGGGTTCGGCATGATCCGGCGATGATGAACCCTCTGGTCAGCCCCAGCCATGCCGGATGCCGCGTCGCCCTCCAGCCCCACGGAACCGGTTCACCCCCTGTTGGCGGCCGCGGTGCTGGTCTGGCTCAGTGTGGAGCTGATCGGCGACGGGCTGCTGGCGCTCGTGGCCTTGACGGGGGCCAGGAGCCGGAGCTCCACCCGCCAGGTGACTCCCTCCTGAGGGTCGCGGCCGGAGCTCCTGCACCGCTTCCCCATCGACGCCCATGCCTGAGCTGGTTGGCCACGCCGCCCCCTATTTCGAGGCCGAGGCCCTGGAGGTGTGGCTCGGGGACCGGCCTGTGTTCACCGATCTCTCACTGCGGCTCCACCCAGGTGAGCACACCGTGGTGCTGGGGCCCAACGGCTCCGGCAAGAGTTCACTGATCAAGCTGCTCAGCCGCGAGCTCTACCCGGTGGTGAAGCCCGGCTCCAGCCTGCGGCTGTTCGGCCGGAGCACGGTGAACCTGTGGGACCTGCGCCAGCGGATCGGCCATGTGTCGGTGGATCTGCAGAACGCCTACAGCCCCAGGGTCCCGGGGGCCGATGTGGTGTTGTCGGGGCTGTATGGCTCCGTGGGGATCTGTCGCAGCCAACCCGCCACGGCGGAGCAGCGGCTGCAGGTGCGGCAGCTGCTCGAGGAGCTGGGCCTGGAGGAGCTGGCGGAGCGCCCGTTCGGCCAGCTCTCTGATGGTCAGAAGCGACGACTCCTGCTGGCCCGAGCCCTGATCCACCGACCCGAGGTGCTGGTCCTGGACGAACCCACCAACGGGCTGGATCTGGCCGCCCGCCAGCACCTGTTGGGCTGCCTGCGGCAGCTGGCCCGCTCCGGCACCACCCTGCTGCTGGTAACCCATCAGATCGAGGCGATCATTCCGGAGATCCGGCGGGCCGTGTTGCTGCGGGATGGGGCGGTGGTGGGCGATGGGGCGGCCAGCCACTGGCTCCGATCGGAGCCGCTCTCAACCCTGTTCGCCACTCCCCTGCAGCTGGTGGAGGCGGGAGGCTGGCGTCAGGTGCTGCCGGGCCCCATACCGGAAACCGGATCTGGGCTGTAGGGTGATGAGGTCCGGCAGAAGCCGGCGGGCTGCCCCAGGGCTGGGCCCGCGACGCCGGAAACAGCACCATTCCCGTTCCCTGCGCTTCATGGGAGGGATTGGCCCAACGCGTCATTGCCCAAGGCCCAGCCGGCTG
>JBEDAU010000128.1:0-5154 GCA_041177605.1 Cyanobacteriota bacterium
ACGCACCTGGGGGCGTACCGACTGCCCCCGCAGCAGGAGATCCACCGTCTGGGCCACATCGGTGTGCACCAGCCAGCGGCCCCGGCTGTGGATCTCCACAGCCAGCGGGAACGTGGGCTCAGCCGCCCGCTCCAGCACGGTTTTCTGGGTGCGGCGACGGCGGGCTTCCTCATCGCCCAGGGTCACCGACTGGATCCCACCCACCAGATCGGCCAGGGTGGGGTTCTTGATCAGGTTGGCCAGCTCATTGCCATGGGCAGTGGCCACGAGCATCACGCCCCGCTCAGCGATGGTGCGGGCCGCCTGGGCCTCGAGCTCGGTGCCGATCTCATCGATCACGATGACCTCCGGCATGTGGTTTTCCACCGCCTCGATCATCACCTGGTGCTGCAGCTCGGGCCTCGCCACCTGCATGCGTCGGGCCCGGCCGATGGCGGGGTGGGGAATGTCGCCGTCGCCGGCGATCTCATTGCTGGTGTCGATCACCACCACCCGCTTGCCCAGCTCGTCGGCCAGCACCCGGGCGATCTCGCGCAGGGCCGTGGTCTTGCCCACGCCGGGGGGGCCCATCAACAACAGGGAACGGCCGGAGTCGAGAAGGTCGCGCACCATCGCCACGGTGCCGAACACGGCCCGACCCACCCGGCAGGTCAGGCCGACGATCTCGCCACGGCGGTTACGGATGGCGCTGATGCGATGCAGGGTGCGCTCGATGCCAGCGCGGTTGTCACCACCGAAATCCCCCAGCTGCTCCACCACCGCTGCCAGGTCGGCCCGCTCCAGGGGGGCCTGACCCAGCAGCTCGGCCCGGCCGGGGTAGCGGGCCTCAGGCACCCGGCCCAGATCCAGCACCACCTCCAGCAGCTGCTCCCGGGCAGCCGGAGCAGCAAGGGCAAGGCGGACGGCCGGTGGCAGCAGCGCCAGCAGACGCTCCAGGTCATCCACCCGATCGGTGGCTTGGGGCACAGCCGGACCACCTGCCGCATCTGGGGCCAGATCAGCGGCCGGGCCGGGCAGCGAGGGCGGCAGCACGGGCATCCCGGGGCAGGGACCCGGGCGGGGAGAACAGCTTCCGTTCTAGCCAGGGCGCCACCAGTGCCCTGGCCTGCCGCAGGGCCTGGGGCCAGAGCTCCCGATCGGCCAGCAGGCTGCCGCCCCGGGCCTGGGCCGCCAGCAGCAGGGGCTGGAGCCGCCGCCGGGCCACGCCGCCGAAGGCCACGCCGGCGCAGTGCCGCTGCGGGGGGCCCAGGCGCCGCAGCAGCGGCAAGCTGTGGGCATTGGTGCCACCGGCCAGCTGCACCGGCCCCGGCGGCAGGGAGGCCAGTCGCATCGACAGCAGACGCACCGCAGCCCTGGCGGTGCCGGCACCCACATCGCCACTCATCGGCTGACCATCGAGCTGCCAGAGGGGCCTCAGACCCTGGCGCCGAAGCAGGGCATAGCGCTGCCACAGCTCAGCCGGGCCGACCTCGGCGCCGGCACTCACCGCCACCCGGCGCAGGGGCACGCCACTGGCCTGCACCTGCGCCAGGCGGGCAGCGAAGTCGAACAGCCGGCCAGGCTGGGTGTGCAGCTCGACCGCATCGGGCCGCAGCTCACGCAGCAGCGGAGGCACGGCAGCGGGTTCCAGCACCTGGCCGCGGGCCCCGATCAGACCCAACGGGCAGGCCGGCAGACAGCGGCCGCAGCCATAGCAACGCTCCGCCTGCACACCCTGCCGATCGATCGCCAGCGCAGGGCAGACCCGCTGGCAGGGCCGCGGGCAGTCAGGCGGACAGCGGCGAGGGTCAAACCAGGCCTTGCGAAAGTGGGGATCGGCCCCATCACTGAGGCTCACCATGAGCCAGGGGCGCGCCACGCCCCAGGGGCGCCGGCGCTGCCGCTCGGCCCAGGCCAAGCCCCGCCGGGCTGCGGCCACCACGGCCGGATCGGCAGCCACATCGAGGCAATGGACCCCGGCCAGGGCGTAGATGCCGGCCAGATCCTCAATCGCCGCCAGATCCTGGTTGCTGGCCCCTCCGATCCACTTGACCCAGCGGCCCGAGGCCAGCGCCTGCTCAGGCGGCAACGAGCAGCTGCTCAAGGGGCTGCCAGCGAAGGGCGCGAGCTCCGCCCATCTCGACCACGATCCTGAGGCGGGGCTCGCGACGGCAGAGCTCGAGCAGCGATCCCAGCTCAGCAGAGGAGAACACCTGGCCCTCGAGCAGCCACAGCACGATCGGCTGGCTGCCATCCAGCAGGGCTCCGAGCTGGGGCATGACGCGCTGGACTTCGCCCACCGCAGCTCCGCGGCCCACACTTTGATGGCCGAGATGGGGGGGACGGACGCCGTGCAGTTGCATCAGATACGCCTCCGGATCGCCCAGTCCGCGCGCGGAGGTGATCTGGGCGCGGTAACCGGCTGCCCGCAGACGGCGCAGCAGCCGTGTCTCGGCACCGCCCTCGAGCGGGGCGTAGAGGGCCAGGGCGCCGGCGCGCTCGAGCTCCTGGCGGAAGCCGCGACCGGAGAGCAGCAGGGGCATCGCAGCAGTTGGCGCTGGGCACAAGTCTGGCAGGCGAAGGCTGAAATCAGGGCAAGGGCCCATGAGGTATGGTGGATGGCTGTGCTTTGAATCTGCGCCCGACCGCTAGCCGGGCCTCCGGATCTCTGCACCAGGTCGCCAGTGGTGGCGATCGTTACGGCCCAGGGAAACTGTTTGAACGCGCTCCGATGGGGTCCGGTTCAGTCAAGTCCCAGCCGCCGCTGATCAGATCCTGATCTGCCGCGCTAGCGCCTTCACAGGTTTAGCCAAGCAACCAGTTCTGCTTCAGCAACACCGACCCCAGGCTTTTCCTGGGATTCGGTGGTTCAGCTGGCGTCGTTCCCCTTCCTATGTCCATCGGCATTCTCGGGAAGAAACTGGGCATGTCCCAGTTCTTCGATGAAGAGGGCAGGTCCATCCCGGTCACCCTGATCGAGGCTGGCCCCTGCCGGATCACCCAACTCAAATCCACCAGCACGGATGGCTACAACGCCGTCCAGCTCGGCTACGGCGATGTGCGCGAGAAACTCGTGAACAAGCCTGCCCAGGGTCACCTGGCCAAGTCGGGCGAAGACCTCCTGCGTCACCTGAAGGAATACCGGGTCGACACGCTCGAGGGGCTTGAGCTGGGTGGCTCCGTCACCGTTGCCGCCTTTGAGGCGGGCCAGAAGGTCGATGTGAGCGGCGACACCATGGGCCGTGGTTTCGCCGGCTACCAGAAGCGCCACGGTTTCAGCCGCGGCCCCATGACCCACGGTTCGAAGAACCACCGCGAGCCCGGCTCCACCGGTGCTGGCACCACCCCCGGCCGCGTCTACCCCGGTAAGCGCATGGCTGGCCGCTACGGCGGCAAGCAGACCACTACCCGCGGCCTCGTGATCCTGAAAGTGGATACGGAGCGCAACCTGCTGGTGGTGAAGGGGTCGGTGCCCGGCAAGCCCGGCGCACTGCTCAACATCCGCCCGGCCAACCGGGTGGGCGCCAAGGCCGCCAACTGAGGAGGAGACCGATGGCTAACTGTGTTGTTCGCGATTGGCAGGGCAAGGAGGCCGGCAAGGCCAGCCTTGACCTGAAGGTCGCCAAGGAAAGTTCCGCCACCGACCTGGTGCATCGCGCCGTGGTTCGGCAACTGGCCCACGCCCGTCAGGGAACGGCCAGCACCCTCACCCGTGCCGAGGTGGCGGGCGGTGGCCGCAAGCCCTATAAGCAGAAGGGCACGGGCCGGGCTCGCCAGGGCTCGATCCGCACCCCCCTCCGTCCCGGTGGCGGTGTGGTGTTCGGCCCGAAGCCCCGCAGCTACAACCTGGCGATGAACCGCAAGGAACGTCGCCTGGCCCTGCGGACTGCGCTGATGAGCCGCATCGACGATCTGATCGTGGTGCAGGGATTCGGTGCCGGCCTCCAGGCCCCCAAAACCAAGGAGATCGTGGCCGGCCTGGGACGGCTCGGCATCGCCGCTGGCGCCAAGGTGCTGGTGGTGCTCGATGCACCCGCCGAGGTGGTGCGCAAATCAGTGCGCAACCTCGAGACGGTGAAGCTGATCGCCGCCGATCAGCTCAACGTGTTTGACCTGCTCCACGCCAACCATCTGGTGGTGAGCGAGGACGCACTCGCGAAGATTCAGGAGGTCTACGGCGATGGCTGAGCGTTTTGCAGGGCGGCTCGCGGATGTGATCCGCCGGCCGCTGATCACCGAGAAGGCCACCCGCGCCCTCGAGCTGAACCAGTACACCTTTGAGGTGGACCACCGGGCTGCCAAGCCCGACATCAAGGCAGCGGTCGAATCGCTGTTCGACGTGAAGGTGGTGGGTGTCAGCACCATGAATCCCCCGCGCCGCACCCGGCGTGTCGGGCGCTTCGCCGGCAAGCGTGCCCAGGTGAAGAAGGCCGTGGTGCGCCTGGCCGAGGGCAACGCCATCCAGCTGTTCCCGGAGTCCTGAGGGGTTAACGACACATGGCAATCCGTAATTACCGCCCCACCACCCCCGGCACCCGCACCCGCGTTGCCAGCGACTTCGCTGAAGTCACCGGTCGCGGCCGCGAGCGCGGCCTGGTGGTGGCCAAGCACCGCCGCAAGGGCCGCAACAACCGCGGTGTGATCACCTGCCGCCACCGCGGCGGTGGCCACAAGCGCCTCTACCGCATCGTCGATTTCCGCCGCGACAAGCATGGCGTGAGCGCGAAGGTGGCAGCGATCCACTACGACCCCCATCGCAACGCCCGCCTGGCCCTGCTCTTCTACGCCGATGGCGAGAAGCGCTACATCCTGGCTCCCGCTGGGATTCAGATCGGCCAGACCGTGGTCTCGGGCCCCGAGTCCCCGATCGAAACCGGCAACGCCCTGCCCCTCTCGGCCATTCCCCTGGGCTCCAACGTCCACAACGTGGAGCTCTACGCCGGCCGCGGCGGTCAGATGGTGCGCACCGCCGGTGCCAGCGCCCAGGTGATGGCCAAGGAAGGCGACTACGTCGCCCTCAAGCTGCCCTCCACCGAAGTGCGCCTGGTGCGCCGCGAGTGCTACGCCACCCTCGGCGAAGTGGGCAACTCCGAAGTGCGCAACACCAGCCTGGGCAAGGCCGGCCGCAAGCGCTGGCTGGGCCGCCGCCCGGAAGTGCGCGGTTCGGTGATGAAC
>JBEDAU010000129.1:0-3854 GCA_041177605.1 Cyanobacteriota bacterium
GATGTGGGCACCGGCTTCACGCCGCTGCTCAAAGCCAACAACCTGGCGAAGCGTTTGGGGCTGAAGAGCCTCTACATCAAGAACGACGGCGTGAACATGCCCACGCTCTCGTTCAAGGACCGTGTGGTGAGCGTGGCCCTCACCCGCGCCCGCGAACTGGGTTTCAAGACGGTGAGCTGCGCCTCCACCGGCAACCTCGCCAACTCCACTGCCGCCATCGCCGCCCACGCCGGCCTGGATTGCTGCGTGTTCATCCCCAGCGATCTGGAGCTGGGCAAGGTGCTCGGCACCCTGATCTACAACCCCACCCTGATGGCGGTACAGGGCAACTACGACCAGGTGAACCGCCTCTGCTCGGAGGTGGCCAACACCTACGGCTGGGGCTTTGTGAACATCAACCTGCGCCCCTACTACTCGGAGGGTTCGAAAACCCTGGGTTACGAGGTGATCGAGCAGCTGGGCTGGCAGCTGCCCGACCACATCGTGGCGCCCCTGGCCTCCGGCTCCCTGTTCACCAAGATCCGCAAGGGCTTTGATGAATTCATCAAGTGCGGGCTGGTGGAGGAGAAGGCCGTGCGCTTCAGCGGCGCCCAGGCCGAGGGTTGCAGCCCGATCGCCCAGGCCTTCGCCGAGGGCCGTGACTTCATCACGCCGGTGAAGCCCAACACCATCGCCAAGTCGATCGCCATCGGCAACCCGGCCGACGGCCCCTACGCCATCGACATCGCCAACCGCACCAACGGCTCGATCGCCGCGGTGAACGACACCGAGATCGTGGAGGGCATCAAGCTGCTGGCCGAAACCGAGGGGGTGTTCACCGAAACCGCCGGCGGCACCACCATCGCCGTGCTCAGGAAGCTGGTGGAGCAGGGCAGGATCAACCCCGACGAGACCACCGTGGCCTACATCACCGGCAACGGACTCAAGACGACGGAGGCCGTCGCCTCCGCCATCGGCGAGCCCTACCTGATCGAAGCCCAGCTCGAGAGCTTCAAGGCCGCCTGGCAGCAGGCCCAGGCGGCCCACGGCCACGGCTGATTCCACGTCCCCCCTTCCGTTTCATCCCCTTCCCTGCCCCATGGCCGTTCAGGTTCTGATCCCCACCCCGCTCCAGAAGTTCACGGCCAACGAGGCCAGCGTCGAACTCGACGCCGCCAGCGTCGATGGGTTGATCGACGCGCTGGACAGCCGCTTCCCTGGGCTCAAGGGCCGCCTCTGCGATGAGAACGGCAAGCTGCGGCGCTTCCTCAATGTCTACGTGAACAGCGAGGACATCCGCTTCCTCGACAACCAGGCCACCGCCCTGAACGACGGAGACGAGGTCTCGATCGTGCCGGCCGTGGCCGGCGGCTGAGCCTGATCCGATCCCGATCCGATCGGTTTGCGGTCCCTGTTCGATCCGTAGCACCTGCAGCAGACGCCAACTGCAGTCTCGGGATCAATAGGGTGATCACACGATGACCCGGCCAGGGAATACCCCGGCCGGGACCGGTTCCAGATCCCAACCAGCTCCAGGGTTCACTCGTCAGCACAACCGATGACCCAGGCTCCAGACGTCGGCCGCTGCGCCGGTCCGGGCGAGGCCCAGCTCCCCACCTCCAGTCCCGGCCAGCCGGTCGGCAGCCAGACCAAAGCCCTCCTCTACGACTACCGCGAGGCGGCCAATCCGATCCGGCCGGGGCTGACCAACCCGATTCCCTACCGCCAGTGGGGACCGGAGCTGCACGCCAGCGGCCCCAGCGCGGTCATTCCCCTCGACCTGAGCGCGGAGCTCGGGGTCGATGGCCCGGCGACGAGCCCCGGCCTGGCTGCCCACTTCCTGCGCATCGCCGCGGGCGAGGGGGTGAAGGCGGCAGCGGCAGCCACCAGCCTGCTCTTCTACGTGCTCTCCGGCAGCGGCCGCTGTGAGCGGCCGGCCGAGAACGGTGCAGCCGCCCTGTCGCTGAGCTGGGAAACGGGGGATCTGTTCGTGCTGCCGGCCGGTGCGGCGCCGCTGCTGCAGGCCAGCAGCACCAGCGTGTTGTATTGGGTTCACGATGGCCCCCTGCTGAACTACCTGGGTGCACAGCCCAGCCAGCCGCGCTTCGAGGCCACCCACTACCCGGGCCACTGGCTGCGCCAGGAACTGCTGCAGCTGGCCAACGACCCCGCCAGCGCCCGCAGCAACCGGCTGAGCCTGCTGCTCGGCAACCGGGATCTGCCGGCGACGCGCACCGTGACCCATGTGCTCTGGGCCATGTTCGGCCTGGTGCCCGCCGGGGCGACCCAGCCTCCCCACCGGCACCAGTCGGTGGCCCTCGATCTGATCGTCGACTGCGCCCCCGGTTGCTACACCCTGGTGGGCACCGATCTCGCTGACGACGGATCCATCCGCAACCCCAGGCGGATCGACTGGGAAGCGGGCGGCGCCTTCATCACCCCCCCGGGGCACTGGCACGCCCACGTGAACGCCAGTGGCGAACCGGCGTTCCTGTTGCCGATCCAGGACGCCGGACTGCAGACCTACCTGCGCAGCCTCGACATCCGCTTCGCCTGAGGCAGGGCCCGCCCCCACTCAGCTCGGCGGCCTCGCTGGGGAGCGGCTTCAGGCCTGCTGCAGTGCCGCCGCCTGCGGCTGAACGCAGAAGGCGTTGACGGTGGCGCGGAAGCTGTCACCCTCGATTGTTTCCTCGGCGATCAGCCGCTCCACCAGCTCGTCCATCAGGGCACGCCTGGGGGCCAGCAGGCCGATGGCCTGGTCGAGGGCCTGGCGCGCCAGGCTCCGCACCTGGGCGTCGATGCGGTTGCCCGTCTCCTGGGAATAGGGCTGCTGGGAGCGCAGCCAGTCGCGACCCAGAAACACCTCGGCCCCATCCCCCTCCAGCGCGAGCGGACCGAGGCTGGAGAACCCGTAGCGGGTCACCATCTCCCGGCCGATGCGGGCCACCAGCTCCAGATCGCCACTGGCGCCCTGGGTGATTTCAGCCGGGCCGAACACCACCAGCTCCGCAGCCCGGCCGCCCATCGCCACCACCATGCGGGCCTGCAGGTAGGCCTTGCTGATCAGGCCGGAATCGAGGATCTCCTCATCGGGCATGGTGCGCGCAAAGCCGCCCACGCCGCCGGCACGGGGCAGCAGGGTCACCTTGTCGAGCCGATCGGCGTGGGGCACCAGGCAGGTGAGCAGGGCATGGCCCACCTCGTGATAGGCGATCAGGCGCTTCTTGGCTGAGTCCTGCAACGGCGCCACCGACAGCCCCATGGTGATCCGTTCCAGGGCATCCGAGAGAGCCCGCTCATCGATGGCGCTCTGATCCCGGCGGGCCGTGAGGATCGCCGCCTCGTTGAGCAGGTTGGCCAGATCGGCGCCGGAGAATCCCGGCGTGCGGCTGGCCCAGTCGGCCAGCGACACCGCCGGATCCAGGGGGCGGGTGCGGGCGTGCACCGCCAGGATCTCCTCGCGACCGCGGCGGTCGGGCAGGTCGACGGTGATGCGGCGATCAAAGCGACCGGGCCGCAGCAGGGCCGCGTCGAGCACGTCGGGGCGGTTGGTGGCCGCCAGCAGGATCACACCCGAGTTCTCCTCGAAGCCATCCATTTCGGTGAGCAGCTGGTTGAGGGTCTGCTCCCGTTCGTCGTTGCCGCCACCGATGCCGGCCCCCCGCTGGCGCCCCACGGCATCGATCTCATCGATGAAGATGATGCAGGGAGCCTTGGCCTTGGCCTTGCGGAACAGATCCCGCACCCGACTGGCCCCGACACCCACGAAGAGTTCGACGAATTCCGACGCCGCCATCGTGAAGAAGGGCACGCCGGCTTCCCCGGCGATCGCCTTGGCCAGCAGCGTCTTGCCGGTGCCGGGGGGACCCACCAGC
>JBEDAU010000130.1:0-3410 GCA_041177605.1 Cyanobacteriota bacterium
CCGGGGGGCAGGGCCGCAAAGGCATCGTCAACAGGGGCGAGCACCGTGAATGGGCCTGGACCCTCCAGGGCTCCGCGCAGGCCTGCCGCATCCACGGCCGCCAGCAGGGTGTTGAAGCAGCCCACGGAGGCTGCGGTTTCAAGAATCGTGGCCATCAGCGGTAGTCCTGGCTCTGGATGTCGGGGAGGCGGGCCTCGGGGCGCAGGAAGCGATCCATCTGGGCCTCGAAGAAATCACGGTTGGCCTGCAGGTGCCGGGGATCGGGATCATCCAACGGGTAGAGCAGGGCGCAGCGAAGGGCCTGGATCACTGCCGAGGTCACGTTGTACATGGAGCGCTGGAAGGTGATGCCCAGCTGGATGAGCTGGTCTTCCTCGCCGCGCTTGTGGGTCTTGTACAGCTCCTGCAGGTAGGGCGGCAGGAAATGAAGCATGTCCTGCATCAGCAGCGTGGGAGGAATGCCTGCGGAGCCCACGGGAAACACGTCGGCATAGAGGATGCCGTAGTGGAAATCGGCCTGCTTGCCTGGCACCTGACCTGCCTGGGCGTTGTAGCTCTTGGTGCCGCGGAATGGGGATGTGCGGTAGAAGACCGCCTCCACGTAGGGCAGGGCCGCTTCGTAGAGCCAGGTGAACCCCTCGCTCTTGGGGATGATCTCGAAGCACTCACCGCGGATGAACACGTGGTGGTAGATGGGCCGGCCTGCCACCGCGAAGATGCCATTCACCAGGAAGTCCATGGCTTGGGGCACCGAGGTGAGCTTGCCCTCGTCGTAGAGGTCGCTCATCTCGAAGAACACCGGCGCCATCACCTCCCAGAACAGGCCCAGGTTGGCGTAGTAGCTGAGCTGCTTCACCTGCTCAAGGACCATCTCCGGGAACAGCTTGTACAGCCCCAGCATCACCGGGTTGCCGCGGAAGTAGGCCTTGATCGCCCGGTCGGCATTGGCGCGGTAGGCGTCGCTCGCCAGGTAGTCGTTGAAGCGGCCCCCCATGCCCTGGTGCCAGAACATTGCCTGCATGCAGGCTTCGGCGAACTCCATGTTCACCCGGTCATGCCAGAGGTGATGCAGCAGTTTGGGCATGGGGCGGGTTTCGCCCCGCTCCATGAACGCCAGCAGCTCCGGGTGGGCCTTCTCGGTGCCGCGCCAGATGCGCAGCTGGGATTGGTCGCCGGCGTAGCTGTTGGGCCGGTCCAGATACTCCTGGGAGATGAAGTATTTAAAGGCCGGCAGCGGATTGAGGAACACCTGCTCGGCGATGTAGAGCAGGTCGCGCCAATAGAAATCCATCGGCACGGCATAGGCCTTGTAGATGCCGATGATCTGCTGCAGGTTCTCGGGGGTGTCGGGCAGCATCGATCCACCGGCTTCGAGCCGGTGGATCACCTCGGCGTAGCGGTGGGTGGAGGGGGGAATCAGGGGCGTCTTGGTGCCCGCTGCAGCTGTGGAGGTGGTCATGCGGGCAGGGGCGAGGAGGGAGTCGGGGGCAGGAGGGCCAGCTGCTGAACCACTGGATCGCTGTGGCGCAGGGCGATGGCAGCCGTACTGGCCTCGCTCCAGGCGGTCAGCCCGACAGGCCAGATGCCGGCGAGCACCACCAGAGTGGTGAGCACCGCGGCCGGCAGCCGTTCCGCCAGCCGGGTGCTCTGCCAGTCGGCGCGGTTGTTGTCGAGCCGGCCGAAGCCCACCCGGTTGAACAGCCGCACCGCGTAGACGGCGGTGAAGCCCGAGGCCACCAGGCAGATCAGGGTGGCCCGCGGGAACACGGTCCAGCTGCCCTCGAACACGAGCAGTTCGGCCGGGAAACCCGCCAGGCCGGGGATGCCGGCGGCGGCCATCAGGGCCAGCAGCATCAGCCCCATGGTGAAGGGCAGGCCCCGGATCGGGTTCATCAGGCCGGAGAGTTCGGCGATCAGGGTGGTGCCGGTCTTGCGCTGGATCAGCCCCACGCAGTCAAACAACAGGGCCACGATCAGGCCGTGGGCCAGCACCTGGGCCATGGCCCCCTGCAGGCTCATCGGCGTGGCGGCCGCCAGGGCCAGCACCAGCAGGCCCATGTGGCCGAGGGAGCTGTAGGCCATCAGGCGGCGGATGTCGGTGGCTGCAACGGCATTGAGGGCGCCGTACACGGCGCTCACGGCACCGGCGGCGGCGATCCAGGGCGAGAAGACACTCCAGGCCTCAGGCAGCAGGCCTACCCCGAAGCGCAGCAGCCCGTAGGCCCCCAGCTTCGACACCACCCCACCCAGCAGCATCACGACTGGGGCCGGTGCCTCCGCGTAGCTGATCGGTTGCCAGCCGTGCAGGGGCACCACCGGCAACTTGATGCCGAAGCCCAGCACCAGAAGCCCCAGCACCCACAGCTGGGCCGAGGCCGGTAGCGGCGTGGCGGCCAGGGCTTCGAAGCTGAAGCTCACGGCCGTGTCGGCACCAGCGGCGCCCTGGCCAAACCAGCCGAAGGCCAGCACGCCGCCAAGCAAACTCAGGCCCGACACGGCGCCATAGAGCAGGAAGCGCACGGCGGCACCGGCCCGGCGCTCGCCCCCCCAGATGGCCACCAGCAGGGTGGTGGGGATCAGCACCAGCTCGAAAGCCAGCACAAACAGCAGGGCATTGCGGGCCAGGAACGCCCCCACCACGCCCAGGTTGGTGGCCAGCATCAGGGCGTAGTAGAGGCGCGGCCGGCTTTGATCGACCGGCGAGGCCAGCACCGCCATCGCGGTGATCAGGGCGGTGAGCAGCACCAGCGGCAGCGACAGCCCGTCGAGGCCCAGATCCAGCCCCAGCCCAAGCTGGGGCAGCCAGGTGAGCTCCAGGGGCGGGGGCGGCTGGCGCCAGGCCAGCAGGCCCACCGCCAGCTGTGCCAGGGCCGCACCGGCGGCCAGGCCGCGCACCAGCACGGGGGGCCCCGGCGGCAGCAGCGGCAGCAGCAGACCCACCAGAAGGGGAAGCAGGAGCAAGAGCAGCAGGGTCATGGCGGCGGCCTCAGGGCAGGGCAATGGGTGCGGGCGGCAGATCACCGGCGATCAGCCAGGCGGCCATCAGCAGCACCCCCAGCACCAGGGTGAGGGCGTAGGCCTGGGAGCGGCCGGAGGTGGTGAGGCTGAGGCGCCGGGCCCCTGCCAGGGCCACGGCACCGGTGCCGCCGCTGAAGCCATCCACCAGGCGGCTGTCACTCCAGGCGCCGAAGCGGGCCAGGGCCAGCACCAGGGCCACCACGGTGCGGTGGTAGAAGCGCTCGGTCTGCATGTCGTGGGCCAGCCAGTCCTGCAGTCCGGCGAGGGAGGACGGCAACTGGGCCAGGCCGTGGGGACGCAGGTAGAAGGCGCCCGAGAGCCCGCCGCCCACCAGGGTGGAGGCGATCAGGGGCCAGGCCAGGGGGCCCCAACCCGCCAATGGGGTGAGGGAA
>JBEDAU010000131.1:0-4278 GCA_041177605.1 Cyanobacteriota bacterium
GCTCATTGACCACCTGCTGAATGCGGGAGCCACGGGCGCCGATGCAGGCGCCGACGGGATCCACTTCCCGCTCCACGCTGTCCACAGCGACCTTCGTGCGCGGACCCACCGAGCGAGAGGGGGGATTGGCCTCGCGGGCTACGGCCACGATCCGCACCGATCCCTCCTGGATCTCAGGCACTTCGTTTTCGAACAGGTAAACCACCAGGCCGGCATTGGCGCGGCTCACGAACAGCTGGGGTCCGCGCCGGGGCACCTCACTCACTTCCTTGAGGAAGACCTTGAAGGTGGCGTTGGCCCGGTAGTTGTCGTTGGGGAGCTGGTCGCGGCGGGGCAGTTCGGCTTCCACCTCGGGCCGGCCCAGGCCGCTGCTCACGGCCATGATCACGCTCTGGCGCTCAAAGCGGATCACCCGGGCGGTGAGCACCGGATCCTCCAGATCCGCAAATTCCTCCTGGATCATGCGCCGCTGCTGGTCGCGCAGCTTCTGGGCCAGCACCTGCTTGGTGGTGGCGGCGGCCATGCGGCCGAAGTCATCCTTCTCGGGGGTGACATCCAGCACCACGGTGTCGCCCACCTGGGCGTCGTCGGCGACCTGCTGCACTTCGGCCAGGGCGATCTGGTGGTCGTCGCTCTCCACCTCCTCCACGATGATCTTGGAGGCCAGCACCCGGTAGCCCTCCTCGTCGAGGTCGAGCTGCACGTCGAAGTTGGAGAAGTAGTCCTCCTCGAACGGGTCTTCGCTGATGCCCAGATAGAGGGTGCGGCGGTAGCGCTCGTAGCCCTTGAGCAGGGCTTCGCGCAGGGCGGCCTCCACCACCGCGGGGGGAAGTTTCTTCTCTTCGCTGATGTCCTCGATCAGGTTGTTGAGACCGGGGAGCAGGACCAGAGCCATGGCGGATCTTCGGTTTTTGGGTGATTCAGTTGTCGGAGCTTTGGGGGTGGCCGCGGCGCTGCCCGCATCCCTGGCGGGACGGATGCCGCGCTCCGGATCCGGCTTGGGGGCTCAGCTCTCGGAGGCGGGCGTGACCAGGCGAACCGCGATCACCGCGTCGCGGGGGATCCGCGTGGTGCGGCCGCGCACGTTGAGCAGGACGGCCTCAGCGTTGCGCTCAAGCAGGAGCCCTTCGCGCCGCTGGTCCTTCCCGGAGGCATCGCGGCTGTGCACTTCCACCGGAAATCCGCGGAAGCTGCGGAAGTCGCGATCGTCGTGCAGCACCTCGCTGACGCCGGGGCTGCTCACTTCCAGAACATAGGCCTCGGCCAGCAGGCCGGCCGCCTCGATCGCTTCCCCCAGGGGCCCACTGACGCCGGCGCAGTCATCCAGGCTGATGTCACTGCCGTCGCTGCGCTGCACCAGCACCTGCAGCGTCATCGGAATCCGGTGGGTGAACAGCTGCAGACCCTTGAGTTCAAATCCACTCGGTTCGAGGTGCCTGCGCGCCAGCACCTCCAGCTCGGGAATCAGGGGGTGGGTCATCAGACCTGGCCGCTGCCACCGGCCTCCGCCTGGCCCGAGCCCAGGTCAATCACGGGCGCTTCGGCGAAAAAGTCGCTGCTCTGCACCGTGCCCCGCAGAGCGGGGTCCTGGTTGAGGCACTGGCGCTGCTTGTCGTCGTCGCGCAGGTACTGGCAGACGCGGGCCCAGAGTTTGGCGCGGGTGCCGGGCGTGCCGTGGCTGAAGTGCACCAGGTCGTTGCCGCCAGCCATGCCCTGGATCTCCACACCGCACACGCTGCAGCGTTGGCGGCTGCCGGGGGGAATCGCGGCCATGGCGGCTGATCAGCGGAATGGGCAACTTAGGAGGGCGCCCCGCCCGTGCATGCGCCTGCTGCAGTTGAGCGACCCCCACCTGCTGGCGCGGCCCGCTGGGGTGGTGCGTGCCCGCGAGCCCCTGGCCCAGCTGCGCCGGGGGCTGGAGCTCGCTGCTGCCGCAGAGGCCGGCCCCCCGGACCTGCTGCTGATCAGCGGCGACCTCTGCCACGACGAGAGCTGGGGCGGTTATGTGCGCCTGCGGGAGCTGCTGGCCCCCCTGCCCTGGCCCGTGGCCCTGGTGGCGGGCAACCACGACCACCCCCAGCTGCTGCGGGCCGCCCTCGGGCGGCGTGCCTGGCTGGGGCCTCGGCTGGTGGAGCTGGCTGGCGTGAGCCTGCTGCTGCTCGACAGCCACCGCCCGGGATGCCTGGGTGGCTGGCTGGGGGGCCGCCAGCTGGCCTGGGCCGCCCGGCAGGTGGCCCGGCTGGGCGATCGGCCCCTGCTGGTGGCTGTGCACCATCCGCCCGTGGCCATCGGCGAACCCGGCCTGGATGCGATCGGCCTGGCCGATGGGCCGGCCCTGCTGGAGCTGCTGCGGCCGGTGCCGGGGCTGCGAGCGCTGCTGTTCGGCCATGTGCACCAGCACTGGCAGGCCGAGCTGCCGGACCGGCCGGCCCAGCTGCCGCCGGCCCTGCTGCTGGGCTGTCCCTCCACGCTGTGCGGCTTTGGCCCGGTTCAGCCCTGTCCGCTGGGTCGCCCCGATGACCCCGGCGCGCGCCTGCTGGAGCTGGAGCCGGGCCAGCCCCTGCGCCACCAGCTACTGCGCTGGGATCCGGCCACCCCCTGAACAGGCCGCCTAGCCTCGGCCGATGCCTGCTCCGTTCCGTCGTCTGGTGCGCCATTTCGGCGCGGTTGCCCTGGTGCTGCTCCTGCTGGTTACCGGGGCACCGGCAGCCCTGGCCGTCGAGCAGCCCCACAGTTTCGTGGCGGAGGCGGTGCGGGCGGTGGCGCCGGCGGTGGTGCGCATCGACATCGAGCGCACCGTGGCGCGCCAGCCCTTCGATCCGGCCCTGCTGGATCCATTGCTGCGGGACCTGTTCGGTGACCCCTCCGGCACCATGCGTGAGCGCGGCCAGGGATCGGGGGTGGTGATCGATGCCGCCAAGGCCCTGGTGCTCACCAATGCCCACGTGGTCGATTCGGTCGACAGCGTGGAGGTCACCCTGGCTGATGGCCGCCAGCTCGACGGCACGGTGGAGGGCATCGATCCGGTGACCGATCTGGCCCTGGTGCGCCTGCGCGGCGCCCGCAGTCTGCAGGCCGCGCCCCTGGGGGATTCCGAGGCTCTGGAGGTGGGCGACTGGGCGATCGCCCTCGGCAGCCCCTACGGCCTGGAGCGCACCGTGACCCTAGGGATCGTCAGCAGCCTGCATCGCGACATCAACAGCCTGGGCTTTGCCGACAAACGCCTCGACCTGATCCAGACCGACGCCGCCATCAACCCGGGCAACTCCGGGGGGCCGCTGATCGACGCCGCCGGCCAGGTGATCGGTATCAACACCCTGGTGCGCTCCGGTCCTGGGGCAGGCCTGGGCTTCGCCATTCCGATCAACCTCGCCAAGCGCGTGGCCGAGCAGCTCGCCGGCGGCGGCCAGGTGGTGCATCCCTATCTGGGTCTGCAGCTGGTGCCGCTCACCGCCCGACGCGCCCGCGAGAACAACCGCGACCCCGACGCCCTGCTGCAGCTGCCGGAGCGCGATGGGGCGCTGGTGCAGCGGGTGCTGGAAGGCAGCCCGGCCGAGGAAGCCGGCCTGCGCCGCGGTGATCTGGTGGTGGCAGCCGGCGAGGATCCGGTGCGCGATCCCTCGGCCCTGTTGCAGCGGGTGGAGCAGGCCGAGGTGGGCCAGCCCCTGGCGCTCACCGTGATCCGCGGCAAGCGGGAGCTCAGCCTGTCGATTCGCCCCGCTGCCCTGCCCAGCGCCACCACCTGAGCTACGGTCTCGACCCACACGGGATCGGTGAGGCGATGGCGGATCTGCAGGACCAGATGAAGCAGGCGGTGGCCGCCGCCGCCACCGAGCAGATTCAGAGCGGCATGGTGGTGGGCCTGGGCTCCGGCTCCACCGCAGCGCTGATGATCCAGGCCCTGGGCGCCAAGTTGAAGAGTGGCGAGCTCACCGACATCGTGGGCGTCACCACCTCCTTCCAGGGCGAGGTGCTGGCTGCCGAGCTGGGCATTCCCCTGCAGAGCCTCAACGCGGTGGATCGGATCGATCTGGCCATCGACGGCGCCGATGAGGTGGACCCCTCCTTCGAGCTGATCAAGGGCGGCGGCGCCTGCCACGTGCAGGAGAAGCTCGTGGCCGTGCGGGCCCAGCGCTTCGTGGTGGTGGTGGACTCCACCAAGCTGGTTGACCGCCTCAACCTCGGCTTCCTGCTGCCGGTGGAGGTGCTGCCCGGTGCCTGGCGGCAGGTGCAGGGCCAGCTGCGCCAGATGGGGGGGGATGCCCAGCTGCGCATGGC
>JBEDAU010000132.1:0-2731 GCA_041177605.1 Cyanobacteriota bacterium
CGCCCTCGCCGTAGAAGGGCGTCACATCGAGCACCAGCTGCACGGCGTCGCCGGCGCTGGCGCGCTCGGCCGGCTCGCCGTTCACCACCAGGGCCAGCACACAGCTGGGGTGCTCCAGGGCCTCGTAGCCCTTGAAGGCGGTGGCCTCCGCACGGGCCGCCACCTGGTCGATCGCCTCCTGAAGGGTGAGGTCGATGCTCACCGCCGCGGCCTTGGCCCGCTGGCGCTGCGCCTCCATCGCCGCCTCGAAGCCAGCGGTGTCCACCGTGAGGCCATGCTCCTCGGCGATCTCCTCGGTGAGCTCCAGCGGGAAGCCATAGGTGTCGTAGAGCTCGAAGGCCTGCTCGCCGCTGATCTGCTTCGGCTTGCTGGCCAGCACCTCGGCCAGCAGCTTCTCGCCCCGCTCCAGGGTTTCCAGGAAGCGGGCCTCCTCGCGTTGCAACTCCGCCAGGATCACCTCACGGCGCTCCACGAGCTGGGGATAGGCGTCCTGCATCAGGGTGATCGACGCCTCACCCATGGCCGTCAGGAACGGCTTGTCGATGCCGAGCAGGCGGCCGTGGCGCACCACGCGGCGCAGCAGGCGGCGCAGGATGTAGCCGCGGCCCAGGTTGCTGGCGGTGACCCCATCGCAGATCAGCTGGGTGATGGCGCGGGAGTGGTCGCCGATCACCTTGAGGCTGGTTTTGCCCTTCTCATCGAGGGCGGGGTACTCCACGCCCGCCAGGCCTGCCGCCGTTTCAATCAGCGGATAGATCAGGTCGGTTTCGTAGTTGTTGGGAACCTGCTGCAGGATCTGGGCCATGCGCTCCAGGCCCATGCCGGTGTCGATGTTGCGGGCCGCCAGCGGCGTGAGGGTGCCCTCCGCGTCGCGGTTGTACTGCATGAACACCAGGTTGTAGAACTCGATGAAGCGCGAGTCGTCTTCCAGATCGATGCCGTCGTCGCCGAGTTCAGGCTTGAAGTCGTAATAGATCTCCGAGCAGGGGCCGCAGGGGCCGGTGGGGCCGGAGGCCCAGAAGTTGTCGGCCTCATCCATGCGGATGATCCGCTTGGGGTTCACCCCCACCCGATCGCGCCAGATCGCCTCGGCTTCGTCGTCGTCGCGGAACACGCTCACCACCAGGTTCTTGGGGCTGAGGCCGAACACCCCGGTGCTCAGCTCCCAGGCCCACTGGATCGCCTGCTCCTTGAAATAGTCGCCGAAGGAGAAGTTGCCGAGCATCTCGAAGAACGTGTGATGCCGCGCCGTGCGGCCCACGTTTTCGATGTCGTTGGTGCGGATGCACTTCTGGCTGCTGGTGGCCCGCGGCGCCGGCCGCTGCTGCTGGCCCAGAAACACCGGCTTGAACGGCAGCATGCCGGCGATGGTGAGCAGCACCGTGGGGTCGTCGGGCACCAGCGAGGCGCTGGCCATGCGCTGGTGGCCGCGCTGCGCGTAGAACTCCAGAAAAGCCGCCCGGATCTCAGCGCCGCTCCAGAGACGACCGGTGCGCGGGGTGGCGGCCATGGCGGGGCAGATCAATCCTGAACCAGGCATGATCGCCCAGCACAGGTCCGCCCGGATGGCCCGGCCACCGCTTGAGCAGCCGCCAGGCCCAGCCCGGGACGAGGCTGATCGCGCCGCCATGCGCCTGCGCTCCCTGGGCTGGGCCCTGGGTGCCGGCGCCACCGCCCTAGTGCTGGGCCTGGCCCTGGGCGGGCTGGAGCCGGCGCTGCGTGCCGGCGGCTGCGGCTTCTTCTATGGGCTGCTCGCCTTCCATCTGCAGCGCGTCGACCCCGACGACAGCCACCTGCAGTCCGGCCTGGTGGGGGCGGTCTGCGGCATCCGCAGCCTGGGCGGCGCCAGCCTCGAGGCCTGGCCCACCGACCGGGCCTGGCCGGCCGCCTTGGCCCTGGTCGCGCCACCTGTGATGATGGATCTGTTGCAGGCATGGCTGCCCCTGGTCGGCGCCGCCCTGCTGTTGCACACCCTCCTGCACACGGCGCACCTTCTGGCCCCCGGGCCGCACCCGCCTTCATGAGCCTGCTGCATGCCACCTGGCACACCTCCCCCTCCCTGGTGGGCGGCTGCGGGTTGCTGATCTGGGCCGACACCTGGCGGGTGGCCGAGCCGGTCACCCCCTCGCTGGAGCAGGCGCCGGCCCATCCCCTCGCCCTGAGCGAGGACGATGTGGCCACCTGGATCGACGAACACGGCCTCTGGTCGGAGGCGGTGCGCCAGTGCCGGGCCAGCCTCACCCTGCCCAGCCGGGCGGTGCTGGCCAAGGGGCAGAAGAGCCGCGCCGGCGCCGCCTGGAGCGGTCTGCCCCTGCAGGCGGGCGAGCCGCTGCCCCGGGAAATCCTGTGGTGGCCTTGGCAGGTGGAGGGCTGGATCCTGCGCCCCGCCGCCGCCGCCGAGTGGCTCAACCTGCTGCCCCTCTCCGGGTTTGCCGAGGCGGGGCTGGGCGACGACCTGCGCTGGTGGGCCCACCTGCAGCGCTGGTGCCTGAGCCTGATCGCCCGCGGCCGCTGGCTGCCCGATGCCGCCGACGGCGAGGCCCGCTGGCGGCCCCTGCTCAACCGTGAGGACGACCGCCGTCGCCTGGAGGATCTGGCCAGCCGCCTGCCCCAGGTGGTGGCCGCCGCCAGCGACGGGGCGGCCCTCTGCTGCCGCCGCCCCCGCTCCAACCGGCTGTTTGTGGTGAACCTGGTGGAGCAGCTGGTGGATGGCCAGCTGCGGGCCGCCTTC
>JBEDAU010000133.1:0-5569 GCA_041177605.1 Cyanobacteriota bacterium
ACGGCTGACGCGGGCGTTCAGCGTGCCCCTACGCAACCCCAGCCGTTCGGCCAGCTCGGCGGTTTCGATCGCGCCAGATGGCAGCTCAGCCAGCACCGGCATCACCCGTTCGGGTGAGGGCGCATCAGCCGTTCGGGGGATCGGCGGGCTCGCCCGTTCGGGCGATCGCGGGGCATGGCCCCGGGCCTGCAGCTGGGCCACGGCCGCTTCGAGGGCCTGGACCCGGGCGGCCAGGTCAGGGCCAGCGCCAGGGGCCGGCAGGTCGCCAGACAGACCCGCTTCGATCCAGCCCATCAGCAGGCGCGTCACGGTCTGACCCCGGGCCGCAGCCGCAGCCCGAACCCGCTCCAGCAGCTCGGGCGGGGCCTGGATCGCCAGCTGGGAGCGGACGCGGGGCATGGCACGCCTAGGCAGGTCTGGGCATGGTGCCGGCCAGCGCCGGAGCCGGCCAGCGTCAAGGCGTCAACCAACCCGGCGGCCTGTCCCTAGGGCGGCGGCGGGGCTCAAATCCACCCGCATGGCCGCGGCCAGCAAGGACCCGCAACCGTTGCGCAACCGGAACCAATGGGAACCCAATCGCGGGCCTGTCTCTAGCGGTTCCTCGGGCGTCACGGACACGCTGAGAACCACCCCAGAAGGACCCGCAAACGTGGGGGGAGGGGGGAGGGCACCCGTTCAGGTTCTCCCGGGTGCTCAGCGCAGCGGCGGCCTCAGGCCCGATCGGGCGCCAGTGTCAGCCGCCCAAACACTCCGCCCAGTCGGTCAGTCGGGCTCCCAGTCCTCCCACCCCGGCGGTGGGCCCCAGCTCGCCAGGGCCGCTTCGGCTTCGGCATAGAGGGCCTGCAGCTCGGTCGGCTCAACCGGTGGCAGGGCTTCGAGCAGGGCATGGGCCCGATCGAGCTTCAGGGCCAGCCGATCGAGCAGGGCGGCGCAGGCGGTGGCGGTTGGCATGGTGCTGGTGTTCCCCTTCATTCAGTAATGGGGGAAAAGTGGGCCACCCCCCCCCGTGGTCAGTGGGCCGGGTCGGCTAGCTGGGCTCCCCAGGCGGCCACCAGCTGGGCCGGATCGGCGCCAACCGGCAGGGGTTCAGGCCTCAGCCGGTAGGCCCAGGCCTGCTGCCGTTCCCCGCAGCGGTGGCGGCGGGCCTCCAGGGCGTACCCCATCAGCCGGGCGAGAGCCCGCAGGGTGCCGCTTGCACGCTTGCCGGGGCCAATCCCCAGGGCAGCCCGCATCGTGCCGGCGTGGGCCGTGGCGAGGGCCTGCAGCTGCAGCAGCTGGGGATCGGTGGCGCTGATCCATTCCCCGGCCCGATCGAGCAGGGCGGGCAGGCCCAGGGCATCGGCCGCGGCCAGCTTGTGGCCCAGCAGCTCCCGGGCCAGGTCTGGCGCCCAGGGCTGGCGGCCATCGGCGGTGAGCTGGCGGGCGCGGCGGCGATCGTGGGCCCGGGCCAGATCGCGGGCATCAGGGCTGGCCACCAGCCACCCGAAGCGGGCACGGCGATCGAGCCCGGCCCGGCTGGCATCCAGGATCTCCGGGGTCGGTGGGTCGGCCCCCAGGCCCCAGCGGCGGGCGATGGTGTGGCGCTCCAGGGCAGCCCGTTCGGGGGGCTCCAGCCGGCGGCGCTTGGCGAGGGCCGCGGCCTCCCCATCGGTGAGCAGCTCAGCAGCGACCACAGCCGCATCGGCGGCGGCGGTGGCGGCGGTGGCGATCACCTCCAGATCGGCCCCGGCCTCAGCGGCCAGCGGATGGGCGGCCAGGCCCTCGGGGGCGGTGACGGCCCAGCCTTCGGCGGCCAGCAGGGCCGCGACGGTCGGGGCGTAGGCCGCGGCCTGGGCATTGCGGGCGGCGGCGATCTCCAGCCAGCAGCGCAGCCAGGGCGACTCATTGCGGGCGGCAGGCTCCCAGCCGGCGGCGCCCACCAGATCGGCTAGCAGGCGGGATTCACAGCGGGCCAGGTGCTCCAGCAGGCGGGCGGGGCTGGTGTCCCCCGATCCGATCCGCAGCTGTGGAGCCTGGGCCGGGGCGTAGATCCACACGGGGCAGGCGGGATCGCGGACGCGGGCGGCGGCCTGGGCCAGATGCTCAGCGGGCAGGCGGCCCCCGGCGGCCAGCACCACCACGGCATCAAACAGCCCCGGGGCGTCGATCGAGAGCCCGGACGTGATCGAGGGCGATGCGATCACCCAGTCATGGGCCGCGGCGGTGCCGTTCGGGTCGGCCCCCAGCAGCTCGGCCGCTTCCGGGCGCTCTGAATCCACCACCAGGGCCCGGACTTCCGGCCAGTGGCGGCGCACCAGGGCGGCCAGGTTCTGGGCTGAGCCCTTGGCGTGGGCCTGCTGGGCCGTGGTGATCACCAACGTCCGGCGGCGGGCCTGGGCCAGCTCCAGCACCTTGGCGCGGCCCTGTTCGGCGGCGGTGCGGGCGGTGAGCCCTTGGGGCACCACCACGGGGCGGCCGGCCATCGGCTGGTGGTCGCTGCCGACCAGACAGGCACGCTCCCCGGTGAGGGCCTCCAGCAGGCGCAGCACCGGCCCAGACAGCTGGGCATCGAGGGCCAGGGCCCGGCGGCAGCGGCGCAGCAGGGCGGCGGCGGTGGCCAGGGTTTCGGTTCGGTGCTGGGCCACGGCGGTGCCGACGCCAAATAGGGCGTGTTCGATCCCTTGGGCGATCTCATCGAGCAGCAGCACCGGGCCCAGGCCATCGGGCCCGTCCCATTCGGTGGGGGCGATCCGCAGGCCGCTGGAGGGCCTCAGGCTGTCCCAGCACAGCCCCGCACCCTGCAGGCGCTCATCGGTGCCGGGGGCAGGGGCCCAGGGAATCCCGCAGGCTTCCGCTTGCGACTCACCCAGGGCGGTGCGATGGGTCGGGGCCAGCACCGGGGCGCCATCGGCCAGGTATGGGGCTAGCAGCTGGCGGGCCAGGGTCGTTTTGCCACATCCCATCGGCGCAGCGATGGCCACCAGCCGGCGGCCCTCCAGCTCAGCCGGATCGAGGGCCGCGGCCAGGTGCTGGCCAGCCGGCACCACCCGATCAGCGGGGCGCAGCTCCGGCAGCACCGGCTCAGGCCGGATGGGGGCGAGGGCCGCGGCCAGCGTCTCCCAGGGCACGCCAGCAGCTAGGGCATCGTCGGCGCCTTTATGGGGGCCCGGGCAGCAGCCCACCAGCACATCAGCGCCAGCGGCGGCCAGCAGGCGACCCAGGCGGCGGGCGGCCCGGGCCACGTCACGGCGGCCGGTGGGGCTGTCGGAATGGTCGAAGACCACCCGGCAGGGGCGGCCCTTGAGGGGCACGGCGGCCAGCTCCGGCAGCAGCTCGGGGCGGCCGGTGGCGGGGTTCTTCGGGCTGGCGTTCCAGATGCCAGGCGCGGCGAGGGCCGGCAGGCCTGCAGACAGCAGGGCCGCGGCTTTCTTGGCGCCTTCGGTGAGCAGCAGCGGCAGGGCCGGGGTCTGGGCCCACCAGCGCCAGAACGCGCCACGGTCCCCGGTGGCATCGGCGGCCACCTCCGGCGGCAGCTCCAGGCTGTGGCGATCGGCCACCAGCTCGGCCACCACGGCCGGCACCCGCAGCCAGAACAGGCGGGCCGGGGCGGCGATGGGGTGTTCGTACTTGCGGGCCCGCAGCTGGCCATCGTCGCGGCGCTCCTGCCGGGGGGCGTCGGGCTTGAGGCAGCCCCACCCCATCGGTGCCCAGTCGGCCAGCGGATCGAGCCCTGAGCACCACCAGCCACCGGCAGCGGCGAGGGGCTCCAGGGGCCGCAGCAGCCGGGCGACGGCCCCGGTGGCGTACTGGCTGGCATGGCCTCCCAGCTGGGCCAGCCGATCACCAGCCAGGGCCTCCAGCACGGCCGGGCCGGCGATGCTCTGAAGGTTGGCCGCGGCCAGCGCCGGATGGCAGGCGCTCCCATCCACCCATTCGGCCAGGTGATGGGGCAGGGGGGCATCAGGCCCGGCGGCAGCGGCATCCCAGCCGCTGCCGGTGGCGATCGAGGGGGCGGCAGCAGCAGGGGCGGCAGCAGCAGGGGCGCGGCGCCAATCCTCCCCGCGGTCAATCCGCTCCAGCAGGGCGAGGGCGGCAGCAGGGCCACCAGCAATCAGCAGCGCATCCCAGATGGCAGGGCTGGGGCGATCAGCAGCGGGGGCCGCGGCGATCAGGGGGGCGGCCATCACAGCACCCCCGCCAGCTGCAGGGCGACGGGGCAGCCAACGGCCCGGCTCAGCAGCTCAGCCACCAGGCCGGCCCGGGCTTGAACCAGGGACAGGCAGCCGGGGTCAACCAGCACCGTGGCCACGGCCGGGGCCCAGACGGTGGGATACGGGGCCGGCTCCAGCACCACCAGCCGGCAACGCTGCAGCAGCAGGGTCCGAACGGTGGGCCAGGCCGCACCAGCGACGACCGCGGCCCAGACGGCAGCCAAGGGCGGCCCAGACGGTGGACTCGATCGACCCAGCTCAGCGAGGGCCGCGGCCAGCTCGGAGCGGCTGTAGAGGCGCATGCCGCGGCCGTCTCTGGCCGGCTGCCGGCCGGTGGCCCGGACATAGGCGGCGGCGATGGCGACCGGAGCCAGCTCAGCCGGGGCGTGGCCCAGGGCCCGCCAGACGCTCAGCCGGTGGCGAAGATCAGGCCAGCTACCGAACGTGGCGCAGGGCGCCAGGGGCTTGTTACGATTTGTAACAGAGTGCTGGGGGAGGCCGCCCCGGAGGCTCAGGGGCCCGCAAAATGCGTTCATTGGTCGCGCTACGACCAGCCTTCAACGGAGCCCCTCGGTGCTGATAACACCGGGGGGCTTTTGGCTTTTAGCCGCCACCCCCGAGAGGAGCCCCGCAGGGCTGGAATCCTTTGATCGTAAAGGCAATTCTTGTTAGCGCCAGGGTTCAGAATTTGCGCAACCGAAGTAACGCAACCCAGCAAGTTGCGATCGGTTGTCTTCACTGAGTATTTGTACTCACGGGAAAACGGCTTTTTGCGGTGATTTCGGCCGCGGCTCGGGCCCATCGGTGCCATGGGCCGCTTCGAGGCGGGGCTGTGTCCAATCGGGGGCTGTGTCCAATCGGGGCCGCGAATTGGCCAGGGCCCAGGAACCCGCGTCAGCACTGGGCCGCGGCGACCCATGGCCAGGCCCGCCTACCTGCTGCAGTGGCAGGTACGCAAGGCATGTCCAGTCATGTCTAGGCAGGCTGGCCAGGCAGGTCTAGGCAGCAGGAGCCAGATCAGGAGGGCGATCAGGGGGCAGCAGGGCAGGCGGGCCTAGGCAGATTGCGTCAGCGGCAGGAGCACGGCCACGGCCGATGGCCTGGGCATGGCCAGGCAGGTCTAGGCAGGAGCGCCAGACAGGCCAAGGCGGGCCTAGGCAGGCTCCCAGAGGGCCCGGGCAGGGCCACCACGCTCAGGCGTCCGCATCCCCAGGCACCGCCAGCCGTCGATCACAAGCCCAGGCGCGGCACCACCAGAACGGCTGACGCGGGCGTTCAGCGTGCCCCTACGCAACCCCAGCCGTTCGGCCAGCTCGGCGGTTTCGATCGCGCCAGATGGCAGCTCAGCCAGCACCGGCATCACCCGTTCGGGTGAGGGC
>JBEDAU010000134.1:0-4149 GCA_041177605.1 Cyanobacteriota bacterium
AAGGCGGGGGTGGCGGCGGGGCTGCTGAGCAGCGACATCTTCCAGATGGTGCTGGATGTGGCGGTGCTGAGCATGCTGCTCACGCCGCTGCTGATGGGGGCGGCGCCGCGGCTGGCCGACCGGCTCAACCGCAGCCCGCTGGTGCGGCTGCAGCGGCCGGCCCTCGGCCCGGCCAGCGGCGAAGGCGGGCCGGCCTACTTCGGCCACGTGCTGATCATCGGCTTCGGCGTCACCGGCCGCAACCTGGCCCACAGCGCCCGCCGCAGCGACGTGCCCTACGCGGTGGTGGAGACCAACGCCGCCCTGGTGCGCGAGGGGCTGGCGGCCGGCGAGCCGATCCACTACGGCGACGCCAGCCAGGCGCCGATCCTGGAGCTGGTGCATGCCGACAAGGCCCGGGCGATCGTGGTAGTGATCGACGATGCGGCCGGCGCCCGCCGGATCGTGGAGCTGGCGCGGCGCCTGGCCCCCGACGCCTACATCCTGGTGCGCAGCCGCTACCTGCGGGAGGTGGAGCCGCTGCTGGCCCTGGGGGCCGATGAGGTGATCGCCGATGAGCTGGAGGTGTCGATCGAGGTGTTCTCGCGGGTGCTGGCCCGGATGCTGGTGCCCCGCGACGACATCAAGCACCTGATCGGTGAGGTGCGGGGCGAATGGCGCCAGATGGCCCGGGGCCTGGCCGCCGAGGCCACCTCGGTGCCGGATCTGCGGGTGGCGGTGCCCGACCTGGCCACCCACACCCTGCGGCTGGGGCCGGGCTCAGCGCTGGTGGGCCACACGATCGCCTCCTGCGGCCTGCGCCAGCGCCACGGTGTGACCGTGCTGGCGATCACCCGGGCCGGCACGCCCCTGGCCAACCCCAGCGGCGACACCCGTTTTGAGGAGGGGGATGTGGTGTTCGTGATCGGTCCGGAGCGCTGGGATCCGGCCGCGCTCAACTGAGCTCCAGGCATCGACCCAAGCCCTGCCATCCCGCGGCGACCAGCCCGCATGGCCGCGAGCCAAGGCCGGGCAAGGCAGGCACAACTTGACCAGACCAGACCAAGCCAGGGGCAGTCAGGGCAACCCATCCAGGCCCAGGCCCAGCCCAACGCGCCGATGCCCGCGCCCCCGCGGCCCCCTGACGGCTTCAGGCGAGCTCCAGCGCCGCCAGCTCCAGCTCGCGGCCCTGCAGCAGCTGGCGGCTGAGGGCGCCGCAGCGGGGGCAGAGGCAATCGCCGTGCTCGGCCGCGAAGGGCTGCCCGCAGGGCTCGCAGTGGAAGCGGGCGGGCACGGCCTCGATCTGCAGGGCCGCCCCCTCGGCGGCCGTGCCGGCCGTCACCACCCCATGGGCGAAGCGCAGCGCCTCCGGCTCCACGCCGGCCAGGCTGCCGATGCGCAGGCGGATCACGGCGATGCGGCCGCCGCCGTGGGCGCGGGCCTGCTCCAGGGCCAGCTCGCGCACCGCCTCCATCAGGCTGAGCTCATGCATGGCCCGCCAGCCACTGGCGCAGCAGGGCGCGGGCCTGGGGCAGGGCCGCCTTCAGCTCGGCGCTGAGCGCCGTGCCGTGCTCAAAAGCCTGGGCCGGCACCAGCAGCAGCTGGGCCTCGGGGGCGCAGCCGTAGAGGGCCTGGCTCACCGCCAGCAGGGCGGCCGGCTCCAGGCGGTGGCTGTCGGGGAGGCTGCCCGTGGGCCCGCCACCGCTGCCGGCCGGGCTCAGCGCGATCAGCTGCGGATCCGCCCCAACCGGCGCCGGCCAGGCATCGATGAACAGCACGGCATCGAGGGGGGCCAGCTCCTCGGCCAGCTCGGGGGTGAGCTGCTGCACACTGCGCACCGCCACGGGCCCACCGGGATCCGCGGCCGTGAGCATGGCAGCCTGCTCGGCCAGCAGGGCCCCCACGCCGTCGTCGCCGCGCAGGGGATTGCCGATGCCGATCACCAGGCGATGGCTGGTCACCAGGGGGCAGTCGCGGGGTGCCGCTGCATGGGCCGGCGAGGGACGAGACCTTCAGTGTGGCCCAGCTGGCGGGGCATAGAGATGGCGCTGGAAGCTGGCAAACAGCTGGCCAATCTGCTCGGGCTGGCCGAGGTCGGCCACGGCATCGGCGATTGAGTTGTGGTAGCGGAGCAGCAGCAGGGGGCCGAGTTTCTCCTGGGCCAGTTCCTGCACGCCGCTGCTCACATAGTGCTGCAGCACGAAGTCGAGAAACAGCTGCTGCTTGCTGGTGCAGCGGGAGTGGATGTAGAGGCGGGCCTGCTGGGCGCAGGTTTCGGCCTCGTTCATGGGAGCAGGGAGGCCACATACTCGAGCAACTCAGCACAGCGTTGGTTCCTGAGAGAACGCTCCAGGCCAAGTGGGGCAACCTCGTCGTAACGAATGCTGGTGGCAAACGGGCTGAAGCTCACCAGTGGCTGGAACGGTGTGGGATCAGCGCCGAGATCGCGGATCAGGGCAAAGGAGGAGTGCGAGATCGTGCGTCGTGGATAGTGGTGCCCCAAGCTGGAGATCTAGGCTTTCAAAGCTTTCTCTGTGGCCTGCTGAATCTGATATCCCCAGGTTGCCTCTTCAAAAGCATCACCATCGAGCATGGATCGATCGGGCCGCCATGAGATCGCGCTGAGCGATGCGCAACATGAGAGCTGCGTCTGGCTGACCCTCAGCAGGCATGCAGCTCTCTCCCGTGGTGGTTTGCCTCGGCCACGACATGCCGCCTGTATTGGAGGCGATCCTGTACCTCCTGATGCGAATACAGGAGTAGATCGATCGGGATCCGGTGGCGGGCACCGTGACCAGCAGATCGAGATCGGAATCGGGCCGGGCGGTGCCGCGGGCGCGGGAGCCGAACAGGCGCACCTCGGCGCCGGGAATCGCCGCCTGGATCTCGGCGGTGATGGTGCGCAGCAGCGGCTCATCCACCGCGTCGTGATAACCGGAGGGGCGGGGCGAGGTGGCCATTGGGTCAGTCTGGCCCATCCGACCGGCGATACAGCGCAACTCCGGCACGCTGGATGTGGTCCAGCAGGGCGGGATGGTGAATGGCGCTGTAAGCGGAGAGGTCGATGATCCAGGGCAGCAGCAGGTCGTCGAGATCAGCATCGACGCGAGCCAGGACATCGGCGCTGATGGCGGGGCCCAGCAGGGTGAGGTCGATGTCGGAGGCGGGGCGGTGACGCCCGAGGGCGCGGGAGCCGTAGAGGATCGCGGCCTCCACCTCCGGGTGGCTGGCGAGCACCTGCCGGATGGCGGTCACCGCCGCCTCCGGCAGGCCGATGGCCTGGGCTGTAGCCGGGGGAGGTTGCACCGTCATCGGGGCTGCTGGCTCAGGGCTGCAAAACGATCCCGCAGGGCGCCGAACAAGGGCGCATAGCGATCGATCACATCGCGGGCGATCGCCTGGGCCTGCTCGAGGTTGTAGGTGTGCGACGACTGATTGCGGGCCTTGATCATCGCCATCCAACCTTCGCCGTCGCTGATCAATGCGTTCTGAAACGCCAGGCGGGTGGCATCCCGCGAGCCGATGATTTCGGCAACTCCCTGGTATTGCAGATAGTCCTTGAGTAGGTTCCAGGCGAGTTCATGGGTGAACTCGAAGCCCTGGATCAGGCCCTGTTGCTCCGGCTCGCTCAGCGGGCGCTGACGCGCCAGATCCACGCCGCGCTCCAGCACCTGGTGGGCCCGCTCTAAATTGTCGAACCGCTGGCGCCAGCGGACGTCTGCGTCGGCCATCAGCTCAGGCTAGGGAAGACACCACCCCAAGGCAGCCCAGGCCTGGGATGGGCCAGCTCCAATGCAGAAAAGCATCGGCCCTCCACTGCGGAACAAGTCGACCGACGGATGGAGGAAAAAACGAGGCGATCCTCTGGCCAGCTGCTCACGCCGTCCAGTCGCTCCAGCCGAGCCCCTGTTCACTCCAGTGCGGGAGCTCCGCCTCCGGTGGCCACTGTGGCACCACGATCAGCCCTGAGGCCGCATCGCCGTAGGCCCGGCAGGGGTAGCCGCTGGCCAGGTGGTGGGCGGCGAGGGCGCAGAGTGCGGCGTCGATCCGATCGATGCTGGTGAGGGGCGCTGTGTCGATGCCGGCCTGCCGCAGCAGGGCCAGGCGCTGCAGACGCTTCTGGCGAGCCTGAGCATCGCCGCCGCGCAGGTGCCAGCTGATGGCGTGGGG
>JBEDAU010000135.1:0-3098 GCA_041177605.1 Cyanobacteriota bacterium
TGCTGCCGCTGCGGCGCTGGTGCACCGCCGTGAGCCCCTCGGCGTCGAGCAGGCCGCCGTGCTCCACCTGGGCGTAGAGCAGCCAGTGGTCGCCGCACTCCATCCGCTGCTGCACCACCGCCTCCAGCCAGGCCAGGGCGTCAGCCAGGATCGGCTGCCCCTGGGGACTGGTCTGCAGCTCCAGCCCGGCGAAGCGATCGGCGCCGGGGGCAAAGGGCTTGAGGAACTGCTTCATGGGCCCGGTTTCACGCCCGGCGGCCAGCACATTGAGGGCGAAGCGGTCGCCTACGTGCAGCAGGGCCTCCACGGCCCGGTCCTTGGCCACCGCCACCGTGAAACCCGGCGGGCTGAAGCTGGCCTGGCTCACCCAGCTGGCCACCATGGCGCCGCTCAGGCGGCTGTCGGCCTCCCCTTTCTGGGTGGTGAGCACGCACAGGGAGCCCACCACCCGGCCCAGGGCCTGGACCGCCGGGCCGGTGCGGCTGTCCTGCAGGCCGCCGCCGGCCGCGCTGCGCCGCTCCTGGCGCCGCTGGGCGGCCTTGAGCTGGCGGCCCAGGGCGGTGCCGGTTTCCTCGATCGCCTTGAGCGTGGCCGCATCGGGGCTGAACTTCACCCTGATCGGCGCGAAGGCGAAGCTGAAGCCGCCGTCGCGCAGCTTGCTCTCCAGCAGATCCAGCGCTTCGCCGCTCCAGCCGAAGCTGCCGAACACGCCAACCGGCTTGCTGCGATCCCCCTCGGCCAGCACCGTGCCCAGGGCCGAGACGATCGGCGTGGGGGCGTGCCCCCCCAGGGTGGGTGATCCGATCAGCAGGGCATCGCAGGCGCGGATCGCCGCCAGCAGCTGCTCGGGCGGCGTGAATTCGCAGTTGATGCTCTCCACCCGCACGCCGGTGCGGGAGACCCCCTGGGCCAGGGCATCGGCCATGGCCGCGGTGTTGCCGTAGGCACTGGCAAACAGCAGGGCCACCGACTGGCTGCTGCGGCCGGTGCTCTCCCCCCAGCGGCGGTAATCGGCCAGCAGGCTGCGCCAGCTCTGGCTGATCGCAGGGCCGTGGCCCGGTGCGATCGTGCGGATGTCGAGCTCCTCGAGCCGGTCCACGATCGCCTCCACCTGGCGGGCCATCGGCGCCATCAGGCAGTCGAAGAAGTAGCGGCGGTCTTCCTCGGTGCTGGCCCGGTTGGTCTCGGCCCAGGCCTCGCTGCACAGGTGGGCGGCGAACAACTTGCCGCTCATCAGCAGACCGGTGCGCTCCTCGAAGGCCACCAGCCCGCCGGGCCAGCGCGGCGTGGGCACGGGGATCAGCCGCAGCACATGGCCGTGGCCCAGGGGCCGGCTGGCCTCCTGTTTCACCACGTCGATCGGGGGCAGGGGCGGCAGCGGTGCCGTGTCGCTGGCGCCGGCCTCGCCCGGTTGCTGGGGCCGCTGCTGGCTCCAGAGCTCCTCCAGCAACCGCGCACCGGCGTTGGAGGCCACCAGCATCAGGGCAGGCCAGCGCTCGGCCAGCTGGCGCAGCAGGGTGACCCGGTTGGGGTTCACGTGGCTCACCACCACCTTGAGGGCGGCCTCGGCGGGGATCAGCGCCGCCAGCTGCGCCAGATAGGGCTCCGCGAAGGAGGCCCCGGGCGGGTGCACCAGCACCGGCGGCAGGGCATGGCCATCGGGGGCGGTGCCGCCGCTGAACAGAAAGCTGTTGGCCGTGGTGCCCCGCTCCAGGCCGTACTCCACCTCGAAGCGCAGCCGCCTGGGGCTGAGGCCCCGCAGACAGAGCAGCCCCTCCTCCAGGGGGAGCTGAATCACCCGGCGGTCGCTGGCGCTGCTGCTGGTGTCCATCAGTAGTGGTTCCCCACCTTGCGGTGGTGCACGGCGGTGGCGGCCTCGGTGTCGGACACGTTGCCCTGCTCCACCTCGGCGTAGATGATCCAGTGGTCGGGGCCCTCCAGCCGCTGGGCCACCCGGCAGCCGAGGAAGGCGAGGGCGTCGCCGAGCACCGGGCCGCCGGCGGCGACGCCCTCGAGGGTGGAGACGCCGGCGAAGCGGTCGGCGCCGGGGGGGAAGCGCTTGAGGAAGTGGCGCAGCAGCTGCTGGTGGTTGTCGTCGCGCAGGATGTTGAGCACGAAGCGATCGCCCACCTGCAGCAGGGCCTCGATGGCGCGGTCCTTGGCCACGGCCACGGTGATCCCCGGCGGCTCGAAGCTGGCCTGGCTCACCCAGCTGGCCACCATCGCCGAGGAGCGGCTGCCGCCTTCGCCATCGCTCTGGCGCGCCGTCACCACGTAGAGGCCGCCGGAGATTCGCCCGAGGGCCTTGTCGATGTCGCCATCGAGGGCCTTCATGGCGGCGATGGTCCTGGCCTTGGTGAGCACCTGGCCCAGGTCGGTGCCGGCCTCCTCGCAGCGCTGGTAGTCGCCGGTCTGGGGCACCTGGCGGATGCGCAGGGGCTCGAAGGCGCTCTTCTGGCCCAGGGCCCGCAGCTGGCCGGCCACGGTGTCGATCGGCTCGTCATCGCCGCCGAAGGCGTCGTAGCAGGCCACCCACTGCTTGGGCTTGAGCGCCGCTAGCAATGTGCCGATCGACGCCTGCAGGTCGGCGTCGGGGCTGGCGGGCCAGGTGGGCACCACCACGGCGCTGGCCTCGCCCACCAGGGCGCTGAGTTCCTGGGGGTCGGTGGCCCGCAGGTCCACCAGCTGCACCTGGGCGCCGGCCTTCTGGATACCCCGGCCGATGGCCTGGCTGAGCCGGTCGCAGAAGCCGTACTGGCTCACGTAGCAAACGGCGGCATAGGCCTCGCCCGTGCTGCGCTCAGAGCTCCAGCTGCGGTAGTCATCGAGCCAGAGGGAGAGGTGGTCGCGCAGCAGGGGCCCGTGGCCCACGGCGATGGTGGTGATCTGCGGCAGCGCGTCCATGCGCTTCATCGCCTGCAGCACGCTGCGGGCGTTAGGGCCCATCAGGCACTCGTAGTAGAAGCGGAAGTCCGGCGCGATGGCCCCGGGGTCGACGTCATAGACGTCTTCGGAGCAGTAGTGCAGGCCGAAGGCGTCGCAGGTGTAGAGGATGCCGGTGCCGTGGTCAAACGAGAAGATCGTGTCGGGCCAGTGCA